>JBBRGH010000397.1:0-3197 GCA_038240915.1 Gemmatimonadales bacterium
CCAGGGGCTACCGGGTGCTCGAGGCACCCCACGCGGAGGCTGCGCTGGTGCTGGCGGGCTCGACCGCGGCCCCGATTCACCTCCTGGTGAGCGACCTGGTGATGCCGGGCATCGGCGGGCTGATGCTGGCCGAACAGCTGGTGAAGAGCCGGCCTGATATGCAGGTTCTGTTCATCACCGGCTACGCGCCCGAGGCGGTGGACCGCCACGGCGAGCTCGCCGCCGCCGGCGCGCTGATGGAGAAGCCCTTCAGCGCCGACCAGCTCGCCCGCAAGGTCCGTCAGGTGCTCGCCGGCGCCGGCTGAGCCTCGCGCCCTCCCTCGGAGCGGCGTTACCTTCCCGCCCCATGTCTCCCTCTCAGCCCGCCGTCACCCCACCGGGGGCGCTCGATCTCACCGGCGAGGCCGCCCGCCGCCGGCGCGAGCTCCAGCGCGCCGCGATGGCGGTCCTCGAGGCGGCGGCCTACGAGGAGCTGATTCCGCCCACGCTGGAGTACCAGGACACCTTCCTCCGGGCCGGCGGCGCGGGCGTGGCCGAGCGGCTGATCCGCTTTCCCGACCGGGACGGGCGGATTCTGGCGCTGCGCTACGATTTCACGGCCAGCCTGGCGCGCGTGGCGGCCACCACCTTCGGTGCCGCCGAGCGGCCGCTCCGGCTGAGCTACTCGGGCACGGTCTACCGGCAGGAGCCCGAGCGGGGCGGGCGGCCGCGGGAAATGCTCCAGGTCGGCGCGGAGCTGCTGGGCCAGGGCGATCTGGCCGCCGACGTCGAGATCGTCCGGTTGACTTTGGCATTGGTGCGGAGCGCCGGGCTGCAGGACTTCCAGGTCAACCTGGGCCACGTCGGCGTCCTGGCCCCCGGCCTCGCCGCAGTGGAGGAGGACCGTCGGGCCGAGGTCATGCGCTGGATCGACCGCAAGGACCGCGGCAGCCTGGACCGCGCCCTGGCCGGCGCCGGCGGAGCCGCCGCCAGCCTCGCGGTGCTCCCCTTCGTCATCGGGCGGCGCGAGGCGCTCGCCAGGGCGCTCGACCTCGCGCCGCCGGCCGCCGGGCCCGGTCTCCGGCATCTGCTGGCGCTCGACGCGGCGCTCACCGCCGACGAGCGGACGCACGTGGTTTACGACCTGGGCGAAGTGCGCGGACTCGACTATTACACCGGCATGCACTTCGAGGTCTACGTCGCGGGCGCCGGGCGGGCCGCCGGCGCCGGCGGGCGCTACGACGGGCTGATGGCGCGCTTCGGCCGGCCGATGCCGGCCGTGGGCGTCTCGCTCGACCTCGACACCATCGCCGAGGTGCCGCGGTGACCCCGCTCCGCGTCGCGCTCGCCAAGGGCCGGCTGTATGAGCCGTCGGTCGAGCGCTTCCGCCGTGCGGGCGCGGCCCCATCGGCGGACACCGGCCGCCGGCTGCTGATTCCCTCGAGCGACCCCGGGATCGAGTTCCTGGTGGTGAAGCCGGGCGACGTGCCCGTCTACGTCGAGACCGGGGCCGCCGACCTCGGCGTCACCGGCACCGACGTGCTGCGGGAGACCGGCGCCGACGTGCTCGAGCCGCTCGAGCTCGGCTTCGGCGCCTGCCGGCTGGTGGTGGCCGCCCCCGCCGGCGCCCCCTACCCCGCACTCCCCGGCGGCATCACCGCCCGGGTAGCCACCAAGTACCCCCGACTGGCCCAGGCGCACTTCGGCGCGGCCGGGCGGCCGGTGGACATCATCCAGGTGAACGGCTCGGTCGAGGTAGCGCCGCTGCTCAACCTGTCGCACTGGATCGTGGACCTGGTGGACACCGGGAACACGCTCAAGGCCAACGGGCTGGTGGAGCGGGAGACGGTGCTGCAGTGCGGAGCGGTGCTGGTGGCCAATCGGGCGTCGCAGAAGCTCAAGCTGGACGCGTACCTGGCGTTGATGGAGCGGCTCGAGCGGGCCTAGCTGCCGCGGGCCGGGGATTCCGGCCGCCTCGGCCGGCCGCCCAGGGTGACCGCGAGCTCGATCGCCGCCCGCATGCTCGACGCATCGGCCACGCCGGCGCCCGCGATGTCGAGCGCGGTCCCGTGGTCCGGCGAGGTGCGGGGAAACGGCAGGCCGAGGGTCACGTTCACCGCCCGACCGAACGACGCGACCTTGATCGCGGTCATGCCCACGTCATGATACGGCGCCAGTACCGCGTCGAACTCCCCTCGCAGTGCCCGCACGAACACGGTATCCGCCGGCAGGGGGCCCGCCGCGCCCAACGCCTCGGCGGCCGGCCGGAGCACCCGGTCTTCCTCGTCGCCGAACAGCCCGCTCTCGCCCGCGTGGGGGTTCACCGCGCAGACCGCGAGCCGCGGCGCCGCGATCCCGAACCACTCGCGCAGGGCCACCTGGGTGATCCGCCCCGTGCGTGTCACCCGGTCCACCGTGAGCAGGGCCGGCACGTCCCGGAACGGCACATGGGTGGTGACCAGGACCACGCGGAGCTCGGGCGAGGCGAGCATCATCGCCACGTCCACATCGCCGGCCAGCCGGGCCAGCCACTCGGTGTGCCCCGGATAGGGAAAGCCCGCGAGGTGGAGGGCGTGCTTGTGGGCGGGCGCGGTGACGATGGCGTCCACCTCGCCCTGCAGCGCCAGCTTGACGGCCGTCTCCACCGCGTGTCCGGCGAGGCGGCCGGCCCGGATCACCCGGGCCCGGTCCTCGGCCCGCTCGCCGCTTCCCAGCCCCCAGCTGCCCACCCCGATCCGCCGCGCCGCGGGAATCGCCGCCAGCTGATCTTCCGCGCCCACCACCGTGATCTCGGCCCCCACCGGGACCGCCAGCGCGGCGGCGGTGATCTCGGGCCCGATGCCGCGCGGATCGCCCAGCGTGATGGCGAGACGGGTCGCTATGACCGGATCTCCACGTAGGTCGCGCTGCGCAGGCGGTCGATGTAGCGCCGGATGGCCAGCTGCTGGCCCAGCTGCTCCCGGATCCGGTCGCGCACGTCATCGTAGCGGATGTCGCCCGGCGGACGGCGGGCGACGACCTGGGCCACCACGAACTGTTCCCGGGTGCCGGCGCCGGGCAGCGAGAACACCGGCGCCACGGCACCGGAATCGGCGTCCCCGAACGCCTTGGCGTAGGCCTCGGGCAGCTTGTCGGACGGTACGTTCTCCGCCGCCTTCTCGGCCGACGGGTCGTGCAACGCCCGCTGCAGCGAGTCGAACGACACGCCGCGCAGGATC
>JBBRGH010000398.1:0-3195 GCA_038240915.1 Gemmatimonadales bacterium
CGCTCATCGCCGGCGTGACCCCGCCGGAGCTGCGCGGCCGGGCCTTCGGGTTCCATCGCGCGGCCGACCACTTCGGAGCGGTCATCGGCTCGCTCGCCGCATGGCTGCTGCTGTCACGCGGAGTCGATGTGCGGCGGGTGATCGGATGGAGCGTCGTGCCCGGGGTGCTGGCGTTCGTGGTGCTGGCCGGCGGCCTCCGGGGTACCAGAATCGAGACCGCGCCGCCTCCGGCCCGGGCCGCCGACGGGGCGGGCAGGGTCTTCTGGGCGCCCGTCCTCGCGCTCACCGCGCTCACGTTCTTTCGCCTGCCCGAGGCGCTGCTGCTCCTCCGGCTTCAGGATGCGGGCGTGGCGGTCGCGATCGTCCCGCTCGTCTGGGCGGGGCTGCACGTCGTGCGGAGCGCGAGCTCGTATCCGGGTGGCTGGCTATCCGACCACCTGGGGCCGCGCTCCACCGTGGCGGCCGGCGGCCTGGTGTTCGCCGGCGTCGCGGCGGCGCTCAGTCTGGCGCTCGGGCCGGGGCCGGCGGTGGTGACCTTTCTGGGTCTGGGCCTGGTCGCCGGACTCACCGAGTCCGCCGAGCGGGCCCTGGTGGCCCGCCTGGCCCCCGTCCGGACCGGACGAGGCTTCGGCCTGTATCATGCGCTGACCGGTGGGGCCGCGCTGCCGGCGGGGCTGCTGTTCGGCTGGCTCTACCAGACGGCCGGCGCGGCAACCGCGCTCATGGCAAGCGCCGTAGGGATGGCCGCGGCGGTCGGGGCCTGGCTCACCGTATCACCACGTGTCGAGGAGAGGATCACGGGATGACGAAGGTTTTCGGCGCCCTGCTCGGGGTCGCCTTGGTGGGTCTGTCCGGCCGCGCTTGCGACGCCCGGGCGCAGGTGCAGGTGAGGGTCGGCGTGCCGGGGCGGGCGGTCTACTCGGAGCTGCACGACGCACTCCGGGCCGGTACGCCGGCCGCGGACACGGTTCTCCGGGTCCAGCGTCTGCGCAGCCCGGCGCGCCTCTGGCGAATCGCGCGGGCGGCGATCGCGGGCCAGGGGGATTGGAATAGCGGTCTGGTGGCGCTGACGCGGCTGGCCGAGCTGCGGGACCGCACCTATGCGGACAGCGCCGCGCGTCTCAAGGCACGGATCGAGCGCGCCGAAGGCAACCCGTTTCCGGAGAACCCGGGCCTTAAGGGCGAAGACGTCGCCCCTTCGCTCCAGGCGATCGTGCTCGAGCGTCGCCGGGCGCTCAAGGGTGACTCGGCCGTCCTGGCGGACATCCTGAGCCGGCTCGCAACCAAGCAGTACGATCACGGCGACGCGTGGGTGCTCGGCCGGCTGGGAGCCGGCGCCGCCGATTCGATGGTCGCGCGGTTCAACGCCGCGCCCTCGGAGGAGTTCAAGGTCCGGTACCTGACCCTGCTCTCGTACTTCACCGACCCGACGCTGATCCCGTTCCTCGCACGGGTGTACGCGACCCCGGACAGCGTCGGCCTGCCCAAGCGCTACGCGATCCGGGCATCGGACGGGCTGCTCTGGATCGGGACCAGGGCCAGCATGCAGGCGCTACTCGACGCGCGCGCGCAGGCGCGGGCGCGGGCCGTGTACGACAGCGCCGACCTGCGGCACGCGGATCTCGATTTTCTCGGAAGCGACAGCTCGTCGGTGATCAGCCGGACCGGAAAGTGGCTGACGGATTGGGTGGCGGAGCTGGATTCGGCGCGTCCGCAGTTGTCGCGGTGACGGCGGCGGGCGGTGTGCCGGGCTCAGCAGCAGCGCGTTGCGCCGCTGCCGTACCTCGCCTCTACAAACTCCTCGTAGAACTGCCGCGCTGAGGGCACCGGCCGGTCCGGGTGGCACCGGCGGAGGTGCTCGACGTGGGCGGCGTAGTCCGGCATGCCCGCGACGCGGCGGATGATCCGGAGCGCGCGCTCCACATCAGCCCACATAGGCCGTCTCCACGAACGGCGACTCGGTGGCGGTCGCCGGCCGCCGGCGGGTCAGCACCAGCAGCCATTCCCGCGCCGACGCCAGGATCACCAGGACGGTGACCGTCATGAACGCGAGCGCGACCACCGCGTCGAGCCGGTCGTTGACGATGAGTCGCCCGCCGCGCGCTGCGTCGAGCGTGCCCGCGGCCACCTGCTCGGCCGTGCGCGCCGCGTGCGCGAGGAAGCCGAGCCGAGGATCGGCGGCGAACACCTTCTGCCAGCCGGCCGTGAGCGTGACAAGGAGCACCCACGCGAGCGGCGCGAGGGTCACCCAGGCGTAACGGGCCTTGCCGCTCTTGATCAGGATCGTCGTGCCGACGCAGAGCGCGACGGCGGCGAGGAGCTGGTTGCTGATGCCGAACAGCGGCCACAGCGAGTTGATCCCGCCGAGTGGATCGTTGACCCCCTGGACGAGGAAGTAGCCCCACGCGGCCACCGTTCCGGCGGAGGTCGCGATGATGCTCGGGTACCATGACGTTCGGCCGAGCGGCGCCCACAGGTGGCCGGCCAGCTCCTGCAACATGAAGCGGCCCACACGCGTGCCCGTGTCGAGCGTGGTCAGAATGAACAGCGCCTCGAACATGATGGCGAAGTGGTACCAGAAGGCCACCAGTCCCTGCCCGAATGCCCCGCTCAGGATGTGCGCCATGCCGACCGCGAGCGAGGGCGCGCCGCCCGCGCGGCCGAGCAGGGTCTGCTCGCCGACGTCGGACGCGAGGCGGGTGATCTGGTCTGGCGTGACCGTGAAGCCCCAGCCGCGGATCACTTCGGCCGCGGCCTGGGGCGTGCCGCCCAGCACGGCCACCGGTGCATTGATGGCGAAGTAGATCCCCGGATCGAGCAACGTCGCCGCGCAGAGGGCCATCACGGCGACGAACGATTCCATCAGCATGCCGCCGTACCCGATCAGGCGCGCGTCGCTTTCGCGGCTGATCATCTTGGGCGTCGTGCCGGACGCCACGAGAGCGTGGAAGCCGCTGATGGCGCCGCAGGCGATGGTGATGAACGCGAACGGGAACAGCTTGCCGGCGAAGACCGGCCCGGAGCCGTCGACGAAGCGGGTGACGGCCGGCATCCGAAGCGGCGGGAGCACGACCAGGATACCGATCGCCAGCAGGAGGATCGTGCCGACCTTCATGAAGGTCGAGAGGTAGTCGCGGGGGCAGAGCAGCATCCAGACGGGCAGCACGCTGGCCACGAACCCGTAGCCGATCAGCG
>JBBRGH010000399.1:0-3178 GCA_038240915.1 Gemmatimonadales bacterium
GCTCAGCGCGTGGAGGCCCCGGTTCTCCAGCTCGAAGCATTCACTGCTCTTCCTCATCTGCTCCCGGAGGTCGTTGAGGGTCTGACGGGCGGCCTGCTGGGACGTCTCGGCCTCCTGCTGGGCGATCTGGAGCTCGTCGGAGCGGCCCATCACTTTCACGTGCTGGGTCTGGACGTCGGCGATCTTGTCCTCGATGGCGCCGAACCGGCGGATCTGCTCCTCCTGCCGGCGGAGCCAGGTGTCGAGCTCGCGGTCCATCACGGGGAGCTTGCTGATCTGCCCCGCCGCGCGGTCCACCGCCTCGCGCTGCTGCTCGAGCGAGGTGGTCTTCTGGGCCAAGTGGTCGGCCAGGGACTTGAGCACGGCGAGCTGGTGCTGGACGCCGGGGATGGTCTCGGTGGCCTGGGTCAGCGGGTCGAGCGAGCCCTCGACGCTCTGCAGCCGGCGTTCGGTCTCCTCGAGCCGGCCGGCCGACACCTGATGCTCCTTGTCGATCGCCTCGAGCCGCGACGTGGTGGCCCGGTGGGCAGTGAGGGCATCGTCGTGCTGGGCCCGGATCCGGCCCACGCCTTCCGCCATCTCGGCGATCTGCCCCCGCAGCGCCTCGGCCTCGTTCCGGAGCGTCTGCACCGGACCTTCGAGGCTCAGCACGCGCTCGACGTCGTCGCGGAGGCTCATCGCCCCCTCGACCTTCTGTCCCAGATCACCCATCCGGGCCTGGATCCCGTCGATCTCCTGGCCGGCCTGCGCGAGGCGCTCGGCCTGCTGCTCCGCGGCGGCAAGCCGGGCACCGAGCGCCTCGAGGCCCTCGACCTGCCGTTCGACCGCCACGCAGCGCTCACGCAAGGTGTCCAGCTCGGCCGAGCGCTCCAGTACCGGCGCCAGCGAGCGCAGCTGTTCCGCCGCCGCCTCGGCCCGGGTCACCAGTGCTTCCAGCTTGGCGGCGATATTCCCCCCGTTCTCGTCCACCGCAACCACGGTGTCATCGTTGCGACGGCGACCTTTCAGGAACGTGACCATGAGCTCACTCCAGGTGAAGAGCGCGGAAGCTTCGAGACGGGTCGGATTGCGCGCGGTGGTGAAGATTTTGACACGAGGCGGACCGCCTGAGCATGTGCAACGCGTGTGCCCGCTCGCGCCGGGCCGAAACCGGACAACGCCGCACCGCGACCCGGGAGTGCAAATGACTGCAGGGATGGAGGATGGAGTTCCGGTAGGCAGTGAGTCGAGAAACGGTGCCCCGATCGGCTCATCGCGACCTGCGGGGGAAGTGGCAGGTCGCGACGCATCGCGGTGATGTCCCTCACGTCGCCCGCTCGCGCCATCCGCTACTCTCAACACAGCCGGCGAGAACTCATCAGCAGCCGAGGAGGAAAGCATGGCGGACAAACGGACCAGGACCCAGGAAGACAAGTGGTGGGAGCAGAATTTCAGTTCCCGGCCGTACGCGTCAAGTCACCAGTACGAGGATCTCCGGCCGGCCTATCGGTACGGCTTCGAGTCCGGCCAGCATCACCTGGGCCGGACGTGGAATGATGTGGAATCGGATC
The DNA here is from genome assembly GCA_038240915.1 of Gemmatimonadales bacterium. Classification (GTDB taxonomy): domain Bacteria; phylum Gemmatimonadota; class Gemmatimonadetes; order Gemmatimonadales; family GWC2-71-9; genus CAVVWJ01. The sequence continues at coordinate 1,551 of JBBRGH010000399.1, forward strand.
TGCGCACCGGGTGGGACAAGTTCGAGCATCGCTCGGCGGGTGGCGCGGCGTGGGAGAACGTGAAGGACGCGGTGCGGGACGCCTGGCACCGGATTACGGGCCAGCACGATCTGGACGCGGACAAGATGAGCGAAACCGGCGCCAGCAGAGCGGCGCGGACGAAGGAGTAGCGGGCCTCGCAGGACGAGCGAAGCAGAGAGAAACGACAGGGCCCGGCGCTTCGGTGCGCCGGGCCCCGTCGTTTCGGGGTGCTCAGACGGTCTGCAGATCGAGCTGGCGGATGGTCTCCTCGTCCAGCTGGAGCAGCGCGGCGGCGGTGTTCTCCTCCAGGTGATCGACCTTGGACGTCCCCGGAATCGGCAGCATCACCGGGGAGCGGGCCAGCAGCCAGGCGAGGGCCACCTGGGAGGGCTCGGCCCGCAACCGCTCGGCGGCGCGGGCGAGGGGGCCACCAGGCCGCGCCAGCTCGCCGGTCGCGAGCGGAAACCAGGGAATGAAGGCGATGCCCTCGGCCTCCGCATACTCGAGCACGTCCTCGCTCTTCCGATTACCCAGGTTGTAGAGATTCTGGACGCTGACGACCCGGGCGAGTTGGCGGGCCGCCTCGATCTGGGCGACAGTGACCTCAGACAGCCCGAGGTGGCGGACCTTCCCCTCCTGCTGCAGCCGGGTCAGGGTCCCCAGCTGGTCCTCGAGCGGAACCTTGGGATCGATTCGATGGAGCTGCAGGAGATCGATCCGCTCGAGCCGGAGCCGCCGGAGACTGCTCTCCACCTCCCGCCGGAGCACCTCCGGTCTCCCGTCCTCGACCCACTTGCCGGGACCGGGGCGGCTGAACCCGGCCTTGGTCGCGATGACCAGGCCTTCGGGATAGGGGTACAAGGCCTCGGCGATCAGCCGCTCGCTGACTTCGGGCCCATAGGACTCGGCGGTGTCGATGAAGTCGATGCCGAGCTCCAGGCTGCGCCGAAGCACGCGGATGGCCTCGTCGTGGTCCGCGGGCTCGCCCCAGACGCCCTTGCCGGTGATCCGCATGGCGCCGAAGCCGAGCCGATGGACTCGGAGATCGCCGCCGATGTCGAAGGTGCCGCTCTGCGCGGCAGGGAGAAGCGGGTTGGCCATGGTCGTTCTTTCCTGGTCGGAGTGGGCCGCCGGGAGAGGACCGGCGGCCGAACCATTCACACAACAGGGGCGCGACCGCCGTGTCTTGCGCCGGCTTGCCCGGCCCTCGGGCGACCGCGGATATATTAAACCTCTCCCTTCCCGGAACGGTTTCCGTGCGTCTGACCTTCCGCTCCTGGTGGTCGTCCGCGCTGGCGGTGAGCCTGCTTCCCGCCGTGGCCACGGCCCAGCGCTCGCCCGACGACCGGGCCGCCCGCTCGCTGTTCGCCGAACTGATCGGGATCAACTCGACCCACGAGCACGGCAGCGCCACCCTGGCCGCCAGGGCGGTGGCGCGGCGGCTGCTGGCGGCCGGGTTCCCGGCCAGGGACGTGGTGATCGCGGGCCCGCACCCCGCCCGCCAGAACCTGGTGGCCCGGCTGCACGGCAGCGGGGCCCGCCCGCCGATTCTGCTCCTCGCCCACCTGGACGTGGTGGACGCGCGGCGGGAGGACTGGTCGCTCGAC
>JBBRGH010000400.1:0-3168 GCA_038240915.1 Gemmatimonadales bacterium
CGTGCCCGCCGTCCGAGGCGGGTGCGGCGTAGCCTCCCTCGACCATGGTCTTGAGCAGGCGGAGGGCGGTGGTCTTGTGCACCTCGATCTCCGCGGAGATCGCTTGGACGGTGACGCCGCCAGCCCGCAGGACGGGGTCAGCATCTGCCTCGATGAGCATGTCCAGGATCTTCAGGCTGCGGGCGAGCGAGCGAACTGGTTCCACGGCGGGAAGCGTATGACGCAGTTGAACGACGTGTCAAGGTGCACCCGGCGCACCCATTGGGTAAGCCACCCGACGCGACTGCGCGGCACGCAGCAGCGAGGCGTTCTGGTGCCGAGGGTGGGATTTGAACCCACACGAGGTTGCCCTCAGCGGTGTTTAAGTCGCCCGGTTAGCGTCCGCGGACGTCCGCGGTGTTCTAATTCGTGCTCGCGAGGCGTTCTATTCCGGGCCGGCCAACCGCCTCCGTCCGCCCCTACTGCGCCATATTTGCTGCCAGAAACGGTGACGCCCCGGGCGCCTGGCGGGCACTCGGGGCGTTGTGGGCGGGGCTGAGAGGGCTACTGGACGGGTGGGCGGCCGAGGGGCCGGGCCTCCGGCTCTCCTTCGACGCGGTAGGCCATCGGGTACTCGAGGTCGCCGGGCTGAGCCGGTGATAGGTGCCAAAGGTCGAGCGGCCAGAGGATCCACGGGTCATCGTGGGTACCGTGGGTTGCGTCGGCCGCCAGGACCGGGTTTCGGATGACCCAGCGCATCGCGGTCTCTTCGAAAGCGGCGCGTCCGGTGCTGTCGATGCCCTGATCGGTCGCCAGCCCGAGGTACTCGCCGATGAACCGGACACGGCGGCCTTCGGCTCCTTGGACGGCCCCGACGCGGTACAGGGCTCCGCGCTCGGGCGGGCCGCCCAACATATCGACAAGGACGGCCAGAGCATCGGCGTTGGTCAGACCGGCACCGTGCATGCCCTCAGGCGCGACGTAGGCCCCTTCCCACGCCCGCTGCGGTGTCACGGGACGCGGACCCTTCTTCGCCTCGCGCTCCGCCTGTCGGCGTTGTTGTCGAGTCACGTTCTCGTCAGGCACGGGTGTCCTTCACTTCCTCCGGCAGCTCGCCGGCGATGATCTGCCAAGTCTCCACGTTGACCGGGACGCGCTCGCCCGCGGCGATGGCCGCCAGGCCCGGCGCCACGGTCCGCAGCTCGCACGCCACGTCCACGCGCGCCAGGGTGCCGGCGACGGTCCCGGACAGGACCGCGATGCTGCGCTCGGCCGGGTGGTAGACGCTGCCATCGGGGCCGCACCGGAAGCACAGGTCCGCCTCGCCCCCGATGCGGAGCCCGACGCCCACGCGGACCGGGATCGCCAGGGGGTCGGAGCGGTCCCGGCATCCCGGGGTGACGATGCCGACGCCTTCGGGCGGCGTGACCGGCAGGAGCCAATCGGCGTCCGGTTCCTCGTGACGGTTGCGAAGGTCGCTCATCTCATGCCTCGAGGGCGTGGGGCCAACGGCGTAGCCGCTTCAGGGCGCCCGATGGCCGGACCCGGTACACGGCCAGGATGCCGTTCACGTTCCGGAGCACGACGTAGCCCTTACCGTCCAGCTCCATCGGCCCGGAGTCAGCCGCGCTCGGCTGGTCGACGATGCCGCTCTCACTCCGGAAGTAGGCGGCGAATGCTCGGCTCGTGAGCTCGTCCATGATCCTCGGATCCCTCTTACTAGGCTTGACGCGCCTATCGTATCAAGCCTAGTAAGGGAAGGCAAGGGGAGCCGGCGACGACGGGGGGACTGGGCGGCCGGTGATCCGGGGCCGCCTACCGCCTCCCGTGGGCGCGCTGCACGCCACCAGGACGGCCCGAGCGGGCCCGGGTGGCAGAGAAGACGCCCCCGGCAGGAGCGCGACCGCCCGTCGGGGCGCCAGGGGTGCGGGACGGGCCGAGACGTCCCGCGTGTCTATTCAGGGGCGGCGTTCGACGAGCGGCTGGTCCAGGGCGTTCAGCTCGCGCTGGAACTCGGCTTGAGCATCCACGTGCCGGTTCGATGCCTCGGCGTTCAACGCGCGATCCGTCTCGGCGCTGAAGCTCGGCTGATCGCGGAACTCGTAGCCCCGGCCGTCCTGCGGCTGGCCGAGCGCCGCGCGCGCCTGGACGACGCGATCGGCGTGCAGATTCACCCGGCTCCTCGCATCGCACCAGGTGAGGAACGCGGACCTGCCGTCGCCCGTGACGGCGGCGTCACGGAATGCGCGGTGAGCGATCGCCTCAGCCTCGGCGAGCGCGGCCGCTACGGTCGTCTGGTCGGCCATCACGTCGCGGGCCCAGGCCTGCCGGCGATCGGTCAGGAGGGCCAGCCGCTCGGCGGCGAGCCTGTCGGCGATCTCACCCGCCGCGCGGGCCTCGGATGCCAGGCGATCGCGCTCGGCCGTGACCGACTCGAGGGTCTGCGTCTTCGTGGTCATCGGGGCTCACCTTTCGAGTCGATCAGGCCCTCGGCCACCGCCGAGGCGCGGGCGGTCTCGTAGAACCCGAGCGACATTCGAGTGTCCGGGGTCATCAGCGCGGCCAGCTCGTCGCGGGCAACGAGGTTCCCGCCCGCGGCGGCGGCCTCCAGCGCGAGGATCCGCTCGTAGTCGGGGTTGCGGTGGAACGTGGCGGCGAGGTCGCGTCGTCGCCGGCTCTCCCGCTCGGCGGTGCGTTCTTCTGACATCGTGGGGTCTCCTACTACATACTCGGCCGCGGTGGCCTCGAGGTGGGCGAGCCTCGCCCGAAGGGCCAGGATCTCGGCGAATGCGGGATCGTCAGGCATCGGGTGTCTCCTCGGTGGTGGCGCGGGTGCGTCTGGCGGTGGTGGCGACGGCGGTAGCGCGCAGGTCCGCCCGGGATGCGTCCTCGAGCCCCACCTCGTCGGCGTGCAGCGTTCCGCGCGAAACGAGCGCGTCCCGGATGGTCCCGGGCGTTCGGACGTTCGCCGGCACATCGAAGTGCAGGAATGCCCACGGTCGCTTCCCGGTCGGGCCCGGCGCCATGATCTGCGCCCGGTGGAGGCTCCACAGGACGGCCAGGCGCGCCTCTTCGGTCGGGGACAGGCGGAGACGGGGCGGCGGGCCGATCTCGAGCATCATCCTGTCTTCGCTGGCGAGCTCGTCAAAGATGACGGGGCGGGTCTTCGAACGGGCGCGAAACGATGGC
>JBBRGH010000401.1:0-3167 GCA_038240915.1 Gemmatimonadales bacterium
CGTGGCTTCGCTCCCCGGCGCGGGGCCCGGTGGGACCCACCGGGCCCGAGCGCCCGCCGGCGTCGGCCCCCGTGGTCCAGTCACCCTCACTGAGGGCGCCGCCGGGCGGACTCCAGCGCAGGATCTCGTCCTGCCGGAGCGGCGCGTCGGCGCGATCGGGCGGGAGGGTGAAGAACGCGCGGGCCTCGCGCTCGTCGGTGGGCAGCTGGCGGCCGCCCGCGGTGATGCCGAGGGCCAGACACGCGAGGGCTGCGTGCGCCAGGACGCTCAGGGAGGCGCACTCGGTGGAGCGCGGGACGCTCCGGTCGGATTCGAGCAGGGTGAGGTGCATGGTCGGGGTCGGCTGGGGGAGGAACCTGCCACCGTCCTGCCTAATACGACGACGGCCAGCCTGGACCCGACACGCCGGCCGCCGCCCGATGATAGCTTGCAGTCTCCTTCGCCTCGGAGTGACCCATGTCCGCCACCCTGCCCTGGCTGCTGCCCTACGGCGATATCGCCGTCCTCCTGATGCGCCTCCTGGTCGGCGCCGTCTTCGCCACCAGCGGCTGGAGCCACGTCAAGGACCCGGTGACCCGAGGCAAGAGCATCGGGATGCCACCCGGCATCACCCGGCTGCTCGGCCTGGCCGAACTGGCCGGCGGCCTCGGGGTCGCCTTCGGCGTCCTCCCCCAGCTGGCGGCCCTCGGGCTCATCCTGGTGATGCTGGGCGCGATCCAGAAGAAGATTGCCGTCTGGCACACCGGCTTCTGGGGCAAGCATGGCACCGACGGCTGGCATTACGACCTGATGCTGGTGACGATGTGCCTCGTCATCGCCACGACCGACGGCGGGCGGTACGTCCTGCTGCCATGATCGTTCATCTCGTCGACGGCACTTACGAGCTGTTCCGCCATTTCTACGGGCTGCGCCGGTTCAACCAGGGCAAGGACAAGCCGCTGGGGGCGGTGGCGGGGGTGCTGCACACGGCGCTCGAGATGATCGAGGGCGGCGCCACCCACCTCGGCGTCGCCACCGATCACGTGATCGAATCGTTCCGGAACGACCTCTGGCCCGGCTACAAGACCGGCGCCGGGATCGAGCGCGCGCTGGTCGCCCAGTTCCACCCGCTGGAGGAGGCGCTGGCCGCGATGGGTGTCATCGTCTGGCCGATGGTCGAGCTGGAAGCCGACGACGGGCTGGCCGCGGCCGCGCGGATCGCGGCCGATGATGAGCGGGTGGAGCAGGTGTGCATCTGGGCCAACGACAAGGATCTGGCCCAGTGCGTCCGGGACGACCGGGTGGTGCAGGTGGACCGGAAGGCGAAGCAGATTCGGAACGCGGACGGGGTGAAGCAGAAATTCGGGGTCGGGCCGGCGTTGATTGCCGACCTGTTGGCGCTGGTGGGCGATGCCCAGGACGGCTATCCGGGCATCGCCGGGATCGGGAAAGTCACGGCCACCCGGCTGCTGACCCAGTACGGATCGATCGAGCACTTCCCGGACAGTGTCCTCGGCAAACAGCGCGACCAGGCGCTGCTGTTCAAGGACCTCGCGACCCTGCGGACCGACGCGCCGCTGTTCAACAACGTGGACGCCCTGCGGTGGCAGGGGCCGACGGAGCGGTTTGCGGGCTGGACCGCCCGCATCGGCGACGACCGGCTGGCGGCCCGCGCGGCCGCCGCCTCGGCGAGTGCCGCGACCCAGGGTGAGGAATCGTAACTGTCCTGGCCCGCGACTCCCGCCATACCTTCACGCCTCGGCCGCCGCTCCGCCCGCGCGTCTCACTCCGGCGTCAGACTGGGCCTGGCATTGAGGCTCCTCTCGAGCTCGAACCGGCCAGGCGCCCGTGGCGTCCCGTCTGGGAGGGGGTACGCGGGACGGGTCCGTCATTCTCGCGAGTAGAGGATCGAGACCCCGGGCTCCCACACCAGCACCCGGTCCACGAAGCGATGTCGCCGCGACACCCAGAACCTCGCGGAGGGCGCGACCGAGTCGGCGGTGGCGATGACCTCCCACAGGGGCGCCTCGCTGCCGGTCGGGCGGACCAGGGTGGTGTCTTTCACGACCTCCAGGGCGTACCAGACCACCCGGGTGAACCGGTCCACGTAGACCGGAATGGTGGCCCGATAGCCGACTTCGAGCGGCAGAGCCGACACGGCCAGGCCGAACATGTTCCACTCGAAGGGTCGGACGTCGAGCAGGCCGTCGAGATCACTCGGGGCGCCTGTGCTCGGTGTGATACGGTGGCGCACCTGCCGGCCATCGAAGTCGAGGGCCACCACGCGGGCGGGATTGGTGGAATGCATCCGCAGGGGACGCAGGAAGAGGGTGTCGATCCACGAGCTGTCCACCGTGGTGGCGTTGGGGGTCTCGAAGGTGAGCACATCGAGCAGGACCGGCCGGCCATCGAGAGTATCGCGGGTGAGCCGTTCCGATTGACGGCCGAACGGCTTGACCGTGTCACCCCGGGGTGAGCGTCAGGCGTCGCTCGAGGGCGAACGGACGAAGCCGGGCCGGATCGATCACCCGGTCGCCGGCCTGGACCGTGTCCCGGGTACCCGTGATGACGCCCGCGGGGCGCGGGGCGGGCGGCCGGCCTGCGCCGGCCATGAGCAGCATGGACAAGCTGAGTACGGTGATGCGGGTCATCGAGCCTCGCTGGTGGGGATCCAGTCCCGACGCGGGGTCCCGACGGCTGGTTTCGCGACGACCGCCGTGCCCAGACAGCCACCGCCCGCCGAGGGTCTAGTTCAGCCGGACGATCTTCGCCAGCGACGGCCGCCTCGTCCTGAAAGTCGTCCTTGGAGAAGGGTGGCCGGACGGGGCACTGCAGGCCAGATTGCGGATGGTCATCCTGCATCACGTACCCGGAGCGCCCCATGCCATCCCCCGCCGTCGCCACCGTTCCCGGCCGCAAGCCCCGCGAGGACGAGATCGACGCCCACGGCGTCACCCACGCCGGCAAGGTCCGGCCGGACAACCAGGACCACTTCGTCCTCTGCTCACTCCGGAAGCAGCTCGTACTCCGGCTTTCCAGCATTCCCGATGCCGGCGAGCTGATGGACGAGAGCGAGCGGCTGGCCTCGCTCGCGATGGTGGCCGACGGGGTAGGTGGCGCGGCTCGGGGCGAGGCGGCCAGCCGGCTGGCGCTCCAGGCCGTGACCCGTTACGTGAGCCGGACCACCC
>JBBRGH010000402.1:0-3162 GCA_038240915.1 Gemmatimonadales bacterium
CCGCCGTTGATCTGGACCATGACGTCGGCGATCTGCTGCGGCAGGCTGGCCTGCTGGGCCGGGAGCGCGGCCGGCCCCAGGACGAGACAGGACGCCAGGGTCAGGAGAAACGGGCGGGACAGCCGCATCCGGTGGCCTTGGGAAGAAGGGAACGCGTGTTCGGCATCGGCGCGCACCGCGGGCACGGCCGACGGCGGCGGCTCGAGTGCCCAGAGCCATGTCTCGCCGACGCGGGTGATCTCCGCCAGCAACCCGGCCCCGTCGGCGTCGCCGCCCTCGGCGGTCTCCGCCATACCGGCGCGCGCGCTTCCGAGGAAACCCTCGATCGCCAAGCCGAGGGATTCGCCGTCGTCCGGGATCTCCTGCCCGGCGGGGGCCGCCGGCACGAGCCGGCCCGCCCACCAGGTCCGGCCGGCGCTGGCCGCGAGCAGGGCCGCGTATCCGGCCAGATCGCCTTCGATCTCCGCCAGGGCCCGATCCTGCCTCCCCGAGCGAAAGGCTCCTCCCGGGCCACGAGCCCGGCCTACGCGGGCGCCGAGATCCAGGCATTCTCCCAGCAGGCGGGCGAGCGGCTCGCCGGTCTGTTCGCGGGCCAGCCCCTTGTCACCGGTCATCGCAGCTCCCCAGTCGCGGGCCTCGTCACCATGGACTGAAAGTATGCCGACGGCGTGCGGCCCGGCGCTTGGACGGGCGTGCTGTGGGAGCGTCAATGGACGGGGGCGGTGCCAGGATCGGGACATAGGCCGCCAGGACACCGAGGCCGTGGTGGCCCTCGCTCGCCAGGTAGAGCGTGCCGTCCGGGCCGAAGGTGATCCCCTCGGTCTGCGGGAGCCGCTCCCGCGGGAGCGTGGCCAGGGCGACGACGCGGCCGTCCCCCGCCAGCTCGGCGATTCGGCCGTGGGGACCGTCCACCAGCAACCAGCCGCTCGCGTCGGGGGTGCGCACCATGCCGGAGGCAGCGAACCGATCGGCTTCACCCCGGCCACCGAACACCTCCCACGGCACACGGACAAATGGCCGCAGATCGTAGGACCGGCGGGGCTGCCAGCGAAAGAGCGTCAGCCCTCCCGGAGACCGCAGCCCGCGCACGCGCTTGCAGGCCACCACCAGCCCCGGCCCGTTCAGGGCCAGCGCCAGCGACTCGACCTCGCAGATGCCGGCCGGGAGGCCGAACTGGCGCCGGTAGGGAATGGTCGCGCTGGTGTCGTCGAGGGTGAACTCGAGGAGCGAGCCGTCGCTCTCGGCCAGGAAGCCATGGCGGCCGTCGAGCGCGAGATCCTCGTAGTCGCCGCTCCGGTGCCGGAGGCCGAGCTGGATCTCGCGAACGATGCGTCCATCCTCGGTGCGAACGACGAAGATGGTCGGACGCTCGTCGTTGTGTGCCAGCACGTGGGTTGCGTCCCAGGCCGCGAGCCCGGACACCTCGACCAGCGCTTTCGGCAGGGACACGATCCTGGTGGGATGCTGCAGATCGTAGCGGGCCAGCCACGGGCCGGGCATCCCCGGCGCCGCAGGAGGCGCCGCCAGGAGCAGGAGGCCCGCGAGCGCGGCCGGCGCCCTCACGAAATCCAGTCGACCGCGGTCACGAAGGCCGCACCGTCGTTCAGGATCCGTCCCCGTACTGCCTCGGGTGTCTGCGAGCGGCGCAGGCGCGCCCGATACTCCAGGCCGGTGGTGCGGCCGCCATGGTGGAGCGTGCGCTCGAATCGCCATTTCTTGGCGCTGGCCGCCAGGACGGCCTCGACCACCCGCCGAGCGCCCTCGAGATCACCGGCTTCGATCCGCAAGCCCAGCGCTCCGGGCTTGGGCGTATGGCCTGCGCCCGCGGCATCGGCCGGGGGATGGCCTTCAGTGTGCGCCGGGTCCTCAACCGGCAGCCGGCCGCTCGCGGGATCCCCCCAGCGCGCCGCTTCCGCCCGCGAATGGTTGCCGCCGAGCCCGCTGCGCCAGGCGAACAGTTCGAGCAGCACGAAGAACAGCGAGATGGCGGCCGCGACGTCCAGGGCGTACACCCCGGAGGCAAACCCGATGGCCACGCTGGCAAAGATGTAGAGCGCGTCGCGCGACTCCTTGACGTTGCTCCGGAAGCGCACCGCCGCCACAATGCCCGTGAGGCTGAAGGCGAGCGCCAGACTGCTCTGGACCACGATCAGGATGGCGGTGATGACCGAGGGCAGCACCAGCACCGTGTTGACCAGCGATTCGTCGAACGCCTCGTGGGTCCGGGTCCGGATGTAGACCAGCACCGTCGGCACGGTGAGCACGAAGGCCGTGGCCATCGCAAGCGTGGCGTCGAGCCAGGCCGGAATGATGCGCAGGCCGGTCACCGCGCCGAAGAGGAGCTGCTCGAGCCAGGCCGCTGGCATGCGGCCTTCGCCCGAGGGCGCCAGCGGCACGGTCAGATCCAGCGCCGTCACCAGGATGGCGACGACGGCGTAGTAGAGCCCCAGCCGGCGGACCGTGGCCGCGCCGACCGCGCGCGTGGGGCCGCTGTCGCGACCGGCCCGCACCAGCGAGGTGAACGACATCATGGGAGATCGCGGCACGGCGGCTACGCGGGAGCCTGAAGCGACTGCTGGATCGGCAGGCGGCGGGTCCGTTTCCCGGTCACCGCGAAGACCGCGTTGCTCACGGCGGCCGCGGTGGCGGCCGTGCCCGGCTCACCGATGGCTCCCGGCGCCTCGCGACTGGGCACGACATGCACCTCGACCCGGAGGGCGTCATTCATCCGGAGGACCGGGAAGTCGGTGAAGTTGTGCTGCTCGATCCGACCGTCCGTTGCTGGCCGTTGACCGTCAACTGCGGCATCGTTGTGTCTCCGGGTTTGGCGAGGGGCGCTCGAGACCGTGGCGCGCTGGCCCCGTGCTCGCGCTCCGGCGGATGGCAGGCGGAGCCCCGTTCGAGGGTAAGGCCGGGGCCACGCCGTCGCTTGCACCGGCGTGCTGCCCGGGCCGTGGCACCTGTCCACGCCGCTGGCAATCCGGCTCGGCGGGGTCCAGATTCCGATGGTGCCCATGCACGATCCACGCAACCGCCCAGGAGTTCCCATGCCGGAATCGGACGCTACGGTCTTCGTCGTCGAGGATGACGATTCGGTCCGGGAAGCGCTGGCCGGCCTGATCCGGTCGGCGGGCTGGAGCGTGGAGGTGTTCGACTCAGCCC
>JBBRGH010000403.1:0-3160 GCA_038240915.1 Gemmatimonadales bacterium
CGGCAGGACGTGGAGTACATCCAGCAGGCAGCCGAGCGGACCGCGGTCATCAGCGCGCAGCTGCTCGCGTTCAGCCGGCGCCAGATGCTCCAGCCGAAACCGCTCGACCTCGCCGAGGAGGTGAGGAGTCTCGAGCCCATGCCGAAGGTCCTGGGCCAGGAAGACGATGGCCATGCCGCCGTCGCCCAGCTCGCGCTCGAGGGTATATCGGCCGGTAAGGCCGCTCTCGAGGCGTTGCTGAAGGCCGGTCATGGGGGGGGAAGATGCCTGCCGGGTCGTGTTCATGCCAGCGCCGCGCGGGCCAGCGCTCGCAGCGTCCCGCCGAAGACCACTTGGTGCACCGGCCAGAGCGAGTACCAGTAGATCTGGCCGAACAGGCCGGCGGGGTCGAAGATTGCGGTCTGGCGGATGGTACTGCCGGTCCCGCTCCGGTCCACCTCGAACTGGAGCCAGGCCCGTCCCGGCAGCCGCATTTCGGCGGAGAGCCGGAGCAGGTGGTCGGGCTCGATCGCCTCCACCCGCCAGAAATCGAGCGTGTCGCCCGGGACCAGCCGCTCCGGGTCACGACGGCCACGCCGCATCCCCGGCCCTCCGACCAGGAGGTCGAGAAATCCGCGCAGCTTCCAGAGCAGGGTGGCGTGGTACCACCCCGTGGTGCCGCCGATCCGCCGGATGGGCGCGAAGGCGCGCGCCGGCGTGCACGCGACGGTGACCGACCGGGAATCCACCAGCCGGGTCCCCAACCGGGTGCCGCCCCACCCCTGCAGACGCCCTGCGGCCGCCAGCGCGTCCGACCAGCGGCTGGCCGCGAAGGCGTTGTCCTCGTTGACGAGCGCGCGGGACATCGCGTCGGCCATCCCCTGTGGCTTCACCCTGAAGGTGGCGAGCGCGCTGTCATCCCGCACCACCGTCTCGTTCCGCAGGCTTTCCACCAGGGCCCGGCCGACCCGGGCGTACACCGGCGTCACCAGGCCGAGCCAGAGGCTGGAGAGGCGGGGCGTGAGCACGGGCACCGAGATGAACCGCCGGCGGAGTCCGCGCTGGCGGGCATACTCGCGCATCAGGTCACCGTACGAGGCCCGATCGGCCCCGCCGATCTCGAACACGCCGCTCCCGTCGCGCGCGAGATCCAGCGCCTCGACGAGGTACGCGATCACGTCCTCGATGCCGATAGGCTGCGTCAGCGTGGCGACCCACTTGGGCGTGATCATGACGGGCAACGTCTCCACCAGCGAGCGGATCATCTCGAACGACAGGCTGCCCGAGCCGAGGATGATCGCGGCGCGAAACTCGATGGTGGCGACGCCCTCGTCCCGCAGGATGCGGCCGACCTCCTGCCGGCTGTCGAGGTGGGTGGACAACTCGGCGCCCTGGCCGAGACCGCCCAGGTAGACAATGCGCCGGATGCCGGCAGCGCGGGCAGCTCGCGCGAAGTTGCGCGCCCCCGCCCGGTCGGCGGCTCCGAACGACTCGGTCGAGTCCATCGAATGCACGAGGTAGTAGGCGGTGTCGACGCCGGCCAGCGCGGTGGCGAGCGAGGCGGGGTCGGAGACATCGCCGGCGACGACCTCGGTGGTGGGCGCCACCCGCGCCCGGAGATGCTCGGGGCGGCGGACCACGCAGCGCAGCCGTCGGCCCCTCGCCTCGAGCGCCGCGAGCAGCCGGCCCCCAACGTAGCCGGTGGCGCCGGTGAGCAGCACCAGCGGCTTCACGGTCATGCCTCGGCTCCGCTGAGCGCGCGGAGTGTGGTCCGCAGGCTGGCGAGGTCGGTCATCACCTGACCCCCGGCCGCGGCGATCTCATCGACGTAGGGCGTGGCGGCGGCGCCGCCCACCAGCAGGGCCACCCGTGTGGGCAGCACCCGCCGCAGGGCCCGGATGTGACTGCCGATCGCCGGGTCGTCCACCGGGTGCACAATGCTGAGCGCCACCACGCGTGCCCCAGTCCGGCGGGCCGCCTCGGCGATCTCGGTCACCGGCAGGTCGGCGCCGAGGTAGGTCACCCGCCACCCCTCGCCGGCGGCGGTCGCGGCCACCAGCAGCGCGCCCCCTTCGTGGATCTGGCCGGGCGGGGTCGCCGCGACCATTACCGGTGCCGCGTTGCCGATCTCCGCCATGTCCCGCAGCCAACCCAGGACCTGGTGCACCACCGCGGTGGCGAGGTGCTCCTGCGCGATGGTCATTCGGTCACTGCGCCAGCGCTCCCCGATCTCGATGAGCATGGGGCTCACGACCTCGTCCAACAGCCTCGGCACCCCCAGCGACAGGGCGCCGCGCTCCAGCACGCGCCGGAGCCCGATGGGGTCCAGGGCTTCGATGGCCCGGAGCGCGCCCACCCGCGATTCCTCCGGGCTCGGTCCGGCGGCCGAGGTCGCCCCCGCCGCGCGACCAGCCTCCGTCAGCCCCCGCAGCTCGGGGATAGGGAGCCGGGCCAGCTGGCTGATCGGGGCGCCGCCGGCCGTCAGGGCCTGCAGCAGGGTCAGGCGTTCGAGGTCGGCATCGGAATAGAGCCGCTGACCCCCCTCGGTGCGGGCCGGGGTGACGGCGCCGTACCGTCGTTCCCAGGCCCGGAGCACATGGCTGGAGAGCCCGGTTCGGCTGGCCACCACCCGCACCGGGTGGCGAGGGGAGAGGCTGGGGTCATGCGGCGGGTCAGTTCGCATGACGTATAGTAGCCATTTGTCTAAGTAACGTCAAGGTAAATCATTAGACAAGCCATTGACATGTTCGACGTGAACCGGTACTTTAGCGGGCAGAAGTTAGACAACCTACGCGTAACCGGCGCGGTACTGCTGCCGGTTATGGGACCGAGCTGGACAACCCAATGGAGCCTGATCATGAGAAAGCTGGACGTTACCGCCGCCGTGCTGCTGGTCGTCGGCGGCCTGAACTGGGGACTGATTGGTCTGGGTGGGCCTGACCTCGTTGCTACGCTGTTTGGCGAGGCCAGCGGGCTGAGCCGAACGGTGTACGTCCTCGTGGGTCTGAGCGCGGTGTGGCAGGCGCTGCAGTGGAAGGCGATTCAGCGGCGGTGGCTCTTCCCTTCCCGGGCGGCGGTCGCAGCCGCGGCGCTGGTGCTGATCGCGGTGTCGCCGCTGCAGGCGCAGGGCGAGGCTGAGAAGACGATGGAGACGGGCACGATCGTGGAAACGGCCGTTGCG
>JBBRGH010000404.1:0-3157 GCA_038240915.1 Gemmatimonadales bacterium
GAGCTCCTTCTTCTCGGTGCCGGAGCCGTCGCCCCGGGAGATGAAGGGCGCGGTGCCGGCCAGCCGGGCCATCGCATCGGCCGGGTCGGCCAGTCCCTTGATCCCCGCGGGATCGGCTTTGGGACCGAGGAGGATGAAGTCGTTGTGCATGATCAGCCGTCCCTCGGCCAGATCGCCGGAGGCGAGATACTGCCGCTCGGCGGTCGGCGCGTGCACCAGCACCGCGTCGGCGTCGCCCCGCCGGGCCATGTCCAGGGCCGCGCCGGTGCCCACGGCGATCACCTTCACCTGGATCTTCCGCTGCGCGAAGAACACCGGCAGCAGCGAGTCGAGCAGACCGGTGTCCTGCGTGCTGGTGGTGGTGGCCAGGATCAGGTCCGGTGTCTCCTGGGCGGCCGCGCCGGAAGACAGGGACATGACCGCCAGGACGGCGAGCGGGGCCAGCGAGGGCCAGGAGCGGAACATGGGGACCTCGTTGAGGCGAGCCGGGCGGGTCGGCCGCAACGTAGGCAGGGTGGGGACGATAGGCAAGTTGGTGCCTATCGGACCCAGCTTAGGGCGAGAGGTGCTTGGCGAACGAGGTCCGGGCAAAGGCGGTCACCGCCGCGTGCCACCGCTCGAATCCATCCACCAGACGGCGGGCCTCGGGACTCAGGCGCGAGCCGCCGTGGGTGCTGCCACCCCGGGCGGTGAGGAGGACGGGCCGGCCCAGCGCGCGCTCCATCCGGCGCACCCGGTTGAGGCAGGTGCGATAGCTCCAGCCGACCGACTTGCCGGCCTCGCGGATGGTGCCGGTCTCGTCTACCGCGCGGAGGAAGCGGAGATAGTTCGGTCCCATGAGAAAGAGGCCGTCGCACAGCAGCCAGACCTTGTGACGCGGGGCGAGACGGGACGGGCGCGGGGACCGGGCGGACATGACGGCTCCGGGCAGGTCAGGGGGTGGGGGCGCGGAGCGCCTCGGCCAGGGCGCGAAAGGCCCGGCCGCGATGGCTCACGACATCCTTCTGGCCCGGTTCCGCCTCGCCGAAGGCGCGGCCGAGCTCGTCGCTGTAGAACAAGGGGTCATAGCCGAAGCCGTGGTCGCCTCGGGGAGCGTCGAGGATGCGGCCGCCACAGGTGCCCTCGAACACCATCGGCACCGCCTCCTGGCTGCGCAGGTAGACCAGCACGCAGCGATAGCGTGCCCGGCGCCGGGCTTCGGGGGCGCCGAGCAGGCGGCGGAGCAGCTCGGCATTGTTGGCGGCATCCACCGCCTCGGCCGAGCCGGTGGCGCCGGCGAAGCGCCGGGAGCGGACGCCCGGGGCGCCGCCGAGGGCGAAGACCTCGAGTCCGGAATCGTCGGCCACGGTGGGCAGGCCCGCGCGGCGGGCGAAGTGCTCGGCCTTGCGGCGGGCGTTGCCCTCGAAGCTCTCGGCCACTTCGAGGGTCTCCTCGGCCGCGCTCTCCCACAGGCCGAGGTCGTCGGGAAAGACCACCTCAACCCCGGCCGGCTCGAGAATCCGGCGAATCTCGGGCTGCTTGCCCCGGCTCCGGGTGGCCGCCAGCAGCCTCACCAGCCGAGCACCTCGCGCTGGGCCCGGAACAGCTCGGTGATGCCCTTGCCGGCCTGGTCGAGCAGGACGTCGAGCTGGCCCCGGGAGAAGCTGGCGTGCTCCCCGGTGCCCTGCACCTCCACGTAGCGGGCCGGCTCGAGCATGACGACGTTGGCGTCCACGTGCGCGTCGCGATCTTCGAGATAGGCGAGGTCAAGCCGCTCCTCGCCGTCCACCACCCCGACCGAGATCGCCGCCACCAATTGGCCGAACGGCGAGGGCGCGCCGGTCTTGGCGGCGAGCCAGGCACAGGCATCGGCCAGGGCGACGCAGCCGCCGGTGATGCCGGCGGTGCGGGTGCCGCCGTCGGCCTGGAGCACGTCGCAGTCGATCCGGATGGTGTATTCGCCGAAGGCCATCGTGGCCATCGCGGCCCGGAGCGAGCGGCCGATCAGCCGCTGGATTTCCTGGGTCCGTCCGCCCGGGCCGTTGCGCTCCCGCGAGGTGCGCTCGACCGTGGCGCGTGGGAGCATGGCGTACTCGGCGGTGACCCACCCTTCCCCACTGCCCTTCTTGAATCCGGGGACGCCGTTCTCCACCGAGGCGGTGCAGTGCACCAGGGTGCCCCCCATCCGGATGAGGCAGGACCCTTCGGCGTAGGGGTTGGCGCGGCGCTCGAGCACGAGCGGGCGAAGCTGATCGTTGGCGCGGCCATCAGGACGGGGCATGGAGACGCTCCACGAGTGCGGTGGTGGAAAAGCCGGCGAGGATAGCCACGCGGACCACCCGGCCGCCGCGGGCCTCGACCCAGTCGGCGCCCACGATACGGTCGCGGGGATAGTCGGCGCCCTTGACGAGCACGTCGGGTGCGAGCGCTTGGATCAGCGCGAGCGGGGTGTCCTCGTCGAAGAGGACGACGCAGTCCACGGCAGCGAGACCGGCCAGCACCCGGGCGCGGGCCTGTTCCCCGGCGACCGGGCGGGCGCTTCCCTTCCCCAGCCGGCGGACCGACGCGTCGGTGTTGATCCCCACGACCAGCGCATCACCCTCGCGCCGGGCGGCCTCGAGCAGCTCCACGTGGCCTGGGTGCAGCAGATCGAACGCACCATTGGTGAAGACGACCGGTCCCGGGCGTGACCGCCGCCAGGCCACCGCATCCTGCCGGGGTCGCAGCTTCACGGCACTGCTGCCGCTCAATTGGCGCCCTCGGAGGAGCTTCGTCCGAAGAGGGCCTTGAGCCCCGGCGGGGCCACGAAGGTCGTGACCATCACCATCAGCAGGACCGCGCCGAACACTTCCGCGGAGAGGACACCCGACCGGCGGCCGATGTCGGCGAAGATGAGACCCACTTCGCCCCTGGGCACCATCCCGACGCCCACCACCAGCCGGCGCATGGGGAGCCAGGGCGCGGCCCAGCCCGCCGCGACCTTGCCTACGATGGCGATCCCGGTGAGGGCCGCCGCCACCGCCAGGATCCCGCGCGCCGTCGGCGAGGTCGGGTCGAGCAGCCGGAGATCGACCGACGCACCGACGCTCACGAAAAAGATCGGGGCAAAGATCGCGGCCACCGGCCGGACCTCGTGCTCGATCGTGTCGAACTGGTTGGTGCCCGAGAGGATCAGGCC
>JBBRGH010000405.1:0-3151 GCA_038240915.1 Gemmatimonadales bacterium
AACGGCCAGCGCGAGGGGGTCAAGCGCAAGTCCGTGTTCGCGGACCGGGTGCCGAAGCCGAGGCCGGGGGCCGTGGTGTTCGTGCCTACGCGGACGGCGGTGCAGGAGGCGGGCGCCAATCTGACGTCCATCCTGTCCACCGCGGCCCAGCTGCTCGGCGCCCTGGTCACGGTCATCGTGGTGGCGAGGCGGTAACCCCGCGCGCCGGTCAGTTGGGGAGGGCGGTCTCCGCCGTCTCCGCCGCGACCGGCGAGCCCCGGAAGTCGGGCACGAGCCGGGCAAGCAGCTCGCGCAGCTCCTCCTCGGGGCGGCCGTTCCGGGCCCCATCCACCAGTACATCCACCACGCTGCCCAGGCCCAGCGGAAGCACGCCGTTCTTGGCGCGCAACACCTTGGGATGGTCGGTGGCGATGGCGCTCTCCGAGTCGAAGAACAGCTCCTCGTACAGCTTTTCGCCGGGCCGGGTGCCGCTGAAGCGGATCTCGATGTCGGTGCCCACCTCCAGCCCCGACAGCCGGATCAGGTCGGTGGCCAGGTCCAGCACCTTGACCGGCTCACCCATGTCGAGCACGAAGACCTCACCGCCGCGGCCGATCGCCCCGGCCTGCAGGACCAACTGCACCGCCTCCGGGATCGTCATGAAGTAGCGCCGCATTTCCGGGTGCGTCACGGTGACCGGGCCGCCCATCTGGATCTGCCGGAGGAAGGTCGGCACCACGCTGCCCCGACTCCCCAGCACGTTCCCGAAGCGGACCGCCACGAACTTCCGCTCCTGCGCCTCGGCGATCTCCTGCACGATCTGCTCGGCCACCCGCTTCGTCGCGCCCATGATGTTGGTCGGGCGGACCGCCTTGTCGGTCGAGATCATGACTAGGTGCTCGACGCCGAAATCCGCCGAGACCTCCGCGACGTTCCGGGTCCCGAGCACGTTGTTCGTCACCGCCTCGGGGACGTTGCCCTCCATCAGCGGCACGTGCTTGTGGGCGGCGGCATGGAACACCGAGTAGGGCCGGTACTGGTCGAACACCTGCCGCAGCCGTTCCCGGTCGCGCACGTCCGCGATGATCGGAACGGCCGTCACGCTCGGAAACCGCTCCGTCAGCTCCGCCAGGATGTCGAAGATCGAGTTCTCACCGTGTCCGAGCAGGAGGATCTGCGCCGGCTCCAGCCGGGCGAGCTGGCGGCAGAGCTCGCTGCCGATCGAACCCCCGGCGCCGGTGACCAGCACCGTCTCGCCGGTCGCGAGCACCCGCACCAGGTCGAGGTCAGTCTGGATCGGCTCGCGACGCAGCAGGTCCTGAATCTCCACCTGCCGGAGCGAGGCCACTGTGACCTTTCCGGACAGAATGTCGTACATCCCTGGGACCGTTCTGGTCTTGACTCCGACCTCGAGGGCCGCCCGGACCACCTTCCGCACCACGTGACCCGGGGCCCGGGGCATGGCGATGATGACTTCGTCGATCTCGTGGTCCAGCACGATGTTTTCCAGCGCGGCCACGGGCCCCAGCACGGGGAGGTCGTTGAGCCGGTGGCCGTGCTTGGAGAGGTCGTCGTCCACGAAGCAGATCGGGTTGAGGCCGATCTGCGGGTGCCCCAGCAGCTCCTTCACGATCATCTCGCCCGCGGCGCCCGCGCCGACGATGAGGGCGCGGCGGCCCGCCTCGACCCGCCGGCGCTGCCCCCGCCGGCCCAGCGCCCGCACCCCCAGCCGCGGCAGGGCGGCGAACGCGGCCGTGAACAGCCCGTCCATGAACAGGACCGACAGCGGCACCCGCACCTCGGTCAATCCGACCATCGGCAGCACCAGTCCGCCGAGCGCGAGACAGATGACCCCCGAGATCGCCGCGGAGGTGATAAGCCGTTCGACATCGACGATACCCGCGTAGCGCCACAGCCGCCGATAGATCCCGGACGACCACGCGACGTAGAGCTTGACCACGATCGACACCATCAGATAGACCAGCGCCGCCTGCCGGTGCGGTGCGGCCCAGTCGAATCCCTCGAACCGGAGGGCGTATGCGAGGATGGTTGCCGAGACGAAAAGACACAGGTCCGATGCGAACAGGTAACGGTTCCGCAGTCGAACGCGTGGGGGAACGGTCTGGGGAAGTGACATGAGCTTAGAGTATCTACGCTCGACAGGTAAGAGTCAAGATATTAGAGAACTGTAACTTAGCCTGCTAGCCTCCGCCGAAAATTCAGCGCGGGACGCCCATGGTGCCGCCGCGATCGGGCCGTGACGCCGGCATGGGACGATGGCGCTCGACCAGCCAGTACAACAGTCCGAGCGCCGCGCTTGCCGTACAGAGATGCAACGCGAGTCGGCTCCGGTCACTTTTGATCCCCCAGGCCAGCCCTCCCAGGGCGGCGTTGAGCAGGAGAACGAGGAGCGTCACGCGGCGGTGCGGCCATCCCGACTGCACGATCCGCTGGTAGGCGTGGGTCCGGTGCGCATCGGTCCACCGCTCGCCCCGAAGCATGCGCCGTACCAGGGTGATGGTCGCGTCCGCAAAGAACACGCCCAACAGAATCAGCCACACCAGTGCCGGCAGGTCGCCGGCGTTCTCCGTGGCCAGCGCGAGGGTCGCGAACACGAAGCCGAGGAAGCCGGAGCCGACGTCGCCCATGAAGACGCGCGCCGGAGGCCAGTTCCACACGAGGAACCCGGCGGAGGCGCCCGCAGTCAGGAGCGCGACGCCGGCCAGCGGGCTGCTCGCCCGGGCCAGCAGGAGCGTGGCCGCGAGGCCCACGGTGACCGCCTCTCCGGCGGCCAGGCCGTCGATGCCGTCCATGAAATTGTAGAAATTGGTGGCCCAGACGATCGTCGCGAGCGCCAGCAGGGTTCCGGGCCAGCCGACGTGCGCGCGCGACGCGCCCACCGTGAGCTCGGTCATCCCGCCAAGCCACCAGACCGCCCACGCCGCCGCGGCCAGGTGAATCCCGAACCGGACCCGGGCCGGGATACCGCGCCGGTCGTCCAGGAATCCGACCACCGCCACCAGCGCGCCTCCCACGCCGAGGGCCAGGGCGGTGGCGATCGGCAGCCGGCCGGCGAGGGTCAGGGCCACGATTCCGCCCAGGACCACGACCACGATCGCGAGCCCGCCGCCGCGCGGCGTCGGCAGCGTGTGCGAGCTGCGCTCGTTGGGCC
>JBBRGH010000406.1:0-3150 GCA_038240915.1 Gemmatimonadales bacterium
TTCCGTCCGGCAGTGTGCCGCCGCCATCCCTCATGGCAGCGCGAACAGCGACGCCGAGACCGGCCCACCAGGCGGCGGGATCCTGTTCCGCGCGCCCGGCCGCGGGGTCGACGTCGGTCGCGTGCTCCGCGCGGGCAAAGCCCAGCGCCTCGCCCTCGGTCGAGAGGAGCACGACCTTCGTGCGGCTCGTGCCGAGATCGATCCCGAGCAGGGCCGTCACGCGACCGCCTCGGAAGCGAGATTCAGCACTGCCTCGGCGGTGGTGACGTCCGTCACGAGCACATTCAGGAATCCGCCTCGAAGTGCCCCGAGGATCGGCGCAACCTTGCCAGGCCCCTCGGCCACCGCGATCGCGAGCGAGACGTTCCGCAGGGCGCGCGCGTCGAACGCAATCGTCCTCGATCGCAGCGATTCGCCGACGAGCCTGCCATCGATCGCAAAGGGTGCGATCAGGATCTCGCCGATCGCCTGACCCGCGCGAATCTCGGCCAACGCCGCCGGCCCGAGGGCCGCCTCGCTCCAGGCGGGGCCGCCGATCCCGAACAGGGCCACGTCGAGCCGGCCCCAGAGGTCGAGCACGCTCCGAACCCCGGCGTGCGCACAGAGCGCGTCACGCACCGTGGCGTCATCCAGCAGCCCGGGCGCGTGGAGCGCGTGCACGCCTGCGCCGAGCGTCACGGCAATCCGCCGGAACGGCTCAACGCCCGCGCTCGTGCGCCAGAAGCCGCCGCACAGCGGGACGAACGTCGCATCCACCTGGGACATGCCCGGCTCCAGTTCGTCCGCGACGGCCGACACCCCTGCCCCATCCCCGATCCCGACGACCATTCCATCACGCAGCTCGTTTCGAAGCACCTCGCCGGCGAGGCGCCCGACGCGCCGCCGCGTCAACTCGGGCGGCCCGTCCAACGACGGCGCCAGATGAACGGCACGTAGCCCGAAGCGAGCCTTCAGGGCAGCCGCCGCGGGCGAATCGACTGCCCCGCGATCGACAACCCGGATCTCAACGACGCCCTGTGCGCGGGCCTCCTTCAGGAGCCGAGACACCTGCGGGCGGGTGACGCCGATGAGCGCTGCAATCGCCTCCTGCGTCTCCCCGAGCTCGTAGTACAGCCGGCTCACCCGAACCAGGGTCGCGAGGTCGCTCACGCTCGGCCACGCTTGTACGTTTGTACGGAACAGATGTGCACACGCGCATGATCGCGGGCGCGATCGACGACGTCAATCCCGGCGGCTGCGTTCCGCCCGAGGCAGCGCTCAGGCCTTGCCGGCGGTCAGGCCGGGTCGAAGGGCGCAAACCCCTCGATGGTGACCTCAACGAGCGGGCTGAACTCGCGCATCGGCCCAACCTCAGCATGCCAGGCTTGGGCGACCTTCTCCAGCACGGCGAGCCGCTCCGGATCCTCGGTGATCTCGCGCGCAGTGGCCGGGAGATCGGCCTTCACCGACTGCTTGAGGTGGAACGTGAAGCTCGGGTTGGCGCGCAGGTTCTGAAGCCAGGCGCGCGTCCGTTCCGGGTTGGGCTGGCCGCTGATGTAGACATGGCCGCCGAAGCTATGGAAGACCATCTCGAGTCGCCGCGGCTCGCCCGACTTGTTGCCAGTGGTCGTGATATCGATGGTGTGACCTTCCTTGAGCGCACGGCGAATGGCGGGCGCGAGCTCGGCGAGGCCTACCGGCGGGGTCGTCTGCGGGGTGGGGGTCGTCATGATTGCGGGCTTGCTCCTGGGGATGTGGATCGAGCCGGATCGTTGATTGCGCAACGATCATCCCACTCGCCTGCCGAATTCGCAAGGGCGGTGCGCCTACACGCGCCTGCCCTGCGCCCGCAGCTCGGCCTTGGACGCCCGCTTCCCGGCCTGGTACGTGGCGAGCGCCTCCGCCGAGTCCACGTCGCCGAGCGTCTGGTGCTGGGGCATGACCTCTGCCATGCCCGGCAGGTCCACGCCGAACCGCTTGCCGAGGATCGCCAGGATCGTGCGGGCCTTCATCTCGCCGATGCCCGGCAGGTCGAGGAGGCGTGCCCGCAGATCCTCGCCGTCCCGAGCATCGCGCCAGATCCGCGAGGCGTCGCCGTCATAGCGATCGGCGACCGCCGCGCACAGCGCGGCCACCTTGCCAGCCATCGCGCCCGGGAAACGGTGGAGTGCGGGGCGCTCGCGGAAGACGCGATCCAGCTCTGCAGGATCGGTGTCCGCGATGCGGCGGGCGTCGAGATGGCCGAGGCGCTGACGCAGGTCCCATGGTCCGGAAAAGGCCTTCTGCACGGTGACCTGCTGGTCCAGGGCAAAGCCGATCAGCAACGCGAGTGGGTTCTGGGCGATCAGCGCGTCAGCGTCTGCGTTGCCGGTGAACGGGAGCTGGTCGGGCGTCGTGGGCATGGGCGGCCTCCGTCGGAAACGTGTCGGGAAGGGTCCGAAATCGTACCGCTTGTCCCGCCCAGACCGCGGGCCTGCCTGCCGCGCGTAGAGCGCGGGTCTCGCTATTCGAGGACGATCCGGACCCCGTCGCCGTCGGGATCCTGGACGTCCAGGATCGGGCCGTGGGCGCCAGAGGTGACAGCTTCCTCCACCTCGGCGATCTGCTCCCGGGACAGGCCCGGGACCCGCGACAGGGCGAACCGCCCGAGCGAGATGGGGATCCGCAGGTCGACCACGCGACGCCCGTTCTCTCGGACCTCGATGCGGGCAAAACGGGCGGCGCGGCCATTCCCAGGGCCGGTCGCAGTTGCGGGACCTGGATCGAACGCGGGACCGGGATCGAACGACGGCCCAGGTCCGAATGCCGACCCCCCATTCGAAGGTCCAGACGCGGGCTTGGACGGGCGATCCAGCGCCTCGATGATCGGCGCCGCTTCGTCGGCGCTGAGCTTGCCCTCAGCGACGAGCTGGAGGACGCGGCCGAGTGCGTCGGTCATCGAACAGCCTCCTCGAGGCTGGCGAGGCGCTCGGTGGCCTGGGCGACGGTGATGTCGCCGCGCTCGAGCTCGCGCAGGATCTCCAGGCGCGTCGCATCGATGTCGGGAGACGGCCCGCTGCCGCTCATGGGTGCTGCGGGTGAGCCCGGCGCGCTTGGTGGTGCCGGCGGCGTGGACGGTGTCGGGACCGATTCGGCGCCAGCGTCACGCGGCTGCACGACCTGGAGATCACC
>JBBRGH010000407.1:0-3148 GCA_038240915.1 Gemmatimonadales bacterium
ATCATGGGCACGGCTACACCGCAGCTCGCCACCATCGGCGCCAGCAGCAGCGAGACCTTGTCGCCCACGCCGCCGGTGGAGTGCTTGTCGGCCACCGGCACCGGGTGGCCGTCGAAGCGGAGCCGGTCACCCGAGTCGATCATCGCATCGGTGAGCGCGGCCAGCTCGGCCGGCTCGAGACCGCGGAAGAAGATGGCCATCAGCAGCGCCGAGATCTGATAGTCCGGCACCTCGCCGGCGACATAGTCGCGCACCAGCGCCCGCCACTCGTCGGGGCTGAGGGCCTGGCCGTCGCGCTTGTGTTCGATCAGCTCCGGAATCACCATTCCGTCTCACCCGTCACCGGGACCGTCCCCTGTCGCGCCTTCGGATCGCACTCGCCATCCTGCTGCTGCCGCCCGTCGCCCCCCGCCTCGCCGCCCAGGCGGCGGAGGACCACGTCACCCTGGGCAATGCGGCGATGCAGGTCCACGACCTGCGGAACGCGGTCGCCCACTACCAGGCCGCCCTCGCCCTCGATTCCACCGGCTATGAGGCCAACTGGCGCGCGGCGATCGCCCTGCTCGATGAGGGCGAACAGATCCCTGACCGCGTCCGGAGCGCCAAGCGCGACTCGCTCTACGCTCGGGCCGAGCGGCTGGCGCGCCGCGCCGTCGCGGCCGACTCCACCCGGGCCGAGGGGCACTTCGCCCTGGCCGCCGCGGTGGGCCGCGCCTCGCTCACGATGGGGCGGAAGGAGCGGATCCGCCGGGCCCGGGTGATTCGCGACGAGGCCCTCCGCACCCTGGCAATCGACCCGCGCCACGACGGCGCGTATCACATCCTCGGCCGCTGGAACGCGGAAATCATGCGGCTGTCGGGCCTGAGCCGATTCTTCGCCAAGAACCTGCTGGGGGCGGGTATCTTCGGCCAGGCGTCGTGGGAGGAGGCGGTCTCGAACCTGGAGCACGCCGTGGCGCTGGACCCCGGCCGCCTCTATCACCGCCTGGAGCTGGCGGAGATCTACGTGGATCGAAAGCGCTACGACGACGCGCGCTCTGAGCTGACCCAGCTCGGAGCGCTGCCCGACCGCGAAATCATGGACAGCGTCTATCGGCGCCAGGCGCAGGCACTGGCCGCGAAGCTCGCGGGGAAGAAGTGACTCACAGGGCGTCGCGCGCCCGGTCCACCACCCGCTCCAGCCCGTCCTCGAGCCGTTTGCGCCGCCGGGCCAAGTCGCGCTTGGCACCGGTGCCGGCCCGCTCGAGGCCATCGGCGGTCTCCTCCCGAATCCGCTCCAGCCGGCGGCGCAGGCGCCGGCGGGTCTTCTGTCCGGTCTCCGGGGCGAACATCAAGGCGATCCCGGCCCCGATCAGGGCGCCGAAGACCACGCCCGCGGCAAACCCGCCGACGCCCCGCCCGGACGCGTCGGCGCCCCCGGTCCCACCGTTGCGTAAAATCTCGTTCTCGGCCATCCGTCCCTCCGTTCCACCGGGATTCCCCGGGCTCCCTGCAACCTACCCCCATCCGGGTTAGCGTCAACCTTCGTGACACCATAGACTTTTGACGGATCGGCTGCACATTCCTTCATGAGTTTTCGGGCCGGGGCGGCTGCCTTATACTGGTGCAGGCGGTCCCCCTCCAGGCGGCTCCCGCCGGCCCCCTCGACCAGGACGCACCATGACCTCGGCTGCCATGGCGATCGACGAAGTCGAACGGCTGCAGGCGCGCCTCACCGCGCTGGAGCAGGAACGGAAGCATCTGCTGGCGGTCATCGAGATTCTCCAGGACGTCGGCGGCTCGCTCCACTTCGCCGACGTCGTCCAGTCGGTCGCCCTCCGTCTCGGGGAAACCTTCGGGCTCGACCGCTGCTCCATTTTCCTCGCCGAGCGGGGGGGCGGCAGCGTGCGCCTGGTGGCGAGCTACGAGGATCCGGGGATCCGGAACTATGTGGTGGACCTCGACCGCTATCCCGAGCTTCGGCGCGCGCTCCAGACCGGCGAGACCGTCTTCATCGCCGACGCGGCCACCGACCCCCAGCTGGGGCCGGCTCGATGGGCCCTGGCGGCGCGGAAGGTCAAGACCATCACCGTCATTCCGATCTCGTGGCGGGGGGCGGCCATCGGCGCCATCTTCCTGCGCACCTTCCGCGACGGCCCCAGCTTCTCGGCGGCCGACCTCCAGTTCTGCCAGGTGGTGGCCAACCTCACCGCCAAGGCCCTTCGAAACGCCCACCGGTTCGAGCGGCTGCGCCAGCGCAAGGGTGAGGACGAAAGCGCTCGCCGGCGCGAGCAGGAGCAGGCCGCGCTGCTGGGCTTCATGCGCCGGCTCCTGGCCGGCTATCCGGCCGCCTCGGACGACGACGACGGCTTGGCCGACGGTACCACCGCCGAGATCGAGCGGCTGGTCGGGGTGGCCCGGGCGGTCCTGAGCCAGGAATCCGCCGCGCGGTGACCACCGGCGCAGCCGATCGCGTCCTGAGGCTGCGCCAGCAGATCGACCGGGCCAACCACGCCTACTACATCCTCGACGCGCCGGAGATCCCCGACGCCGAGTACGACACCTTGTTCCGCGAGCTCCAGGCGCTCGAGGCCGAGCACCCGGAGCTGCAGTCCTCCGACAGCCCCACCCTGCGCGTCGGCGCGCCGCTCCAGAGTGCGCTCGCCAAGCTCACCCACCGCCGGCCGATGATCTCCCTGGCCAATGCCTTCTCGCCCGACGAGCTGGCGGCCTGGGAGGAGCGGAACGTCCGGATCCTGCCCGAGGTGCGCACCGCCGGGTACACCGCCGAGATCAAGATCGACGGTGCCGCCGTCACCCTGACCTATGAGGACGGCCGATTCACCCTCGGCGCCACCCGCGGCAACGGGATCATCGGCGAGGACATCACTCCGAACCTCCGCACCATCGCCGACGTCCCGCTCGCACTCAAGGGGGGCGGCTGGCCGGCTCTGATGGAGGTCCGCGGCGAGGTCTATCTCCCGTATGCCGGGTTCACCAAGGTCAATCAGGCCCGCGAGCGCGACGGCGAGCCGCCCTTCGCCAATCCCCGGAACGCCGCCGCCGGCGGTCTCCGCCAGCTCGATCCCAATCTCACCCGCCGCCGCCGGCTCCGGCTGTTCGCCTTCGCGGTCGAGCCGGTCGAGGGCAGCCTCACCGTCTCGACCCA
>JBBRGH010000408.1:0-3146 GCA_038240915.1 Gemmatimonadales bacterium
TCTGGTGCATGGTGTCGAAGCACCCGGCGGCGGCGGCCGGCTGAGCGACCCGGGGCGCGGGCGTGTGCTCCCTGGCCGCGGGCGTGCGCTCCCGGGCCGCATCGAGCACCGCAGCATAGCGGCGGGCGATCTCCCGGCGCGAGTAGGTTTGCACCGCCGCCGCGGGCGTGCGAGGCAACGGCCGCGGACCCGCGGCCAGCGCGGCGATCAGGGCGCCCGTTCGCGCCACGTCCTCCCGCCCCAGCAGATGAGTCTCCGGCATGTCCCGCAACAGCTCGCGGATCACGCCGCCCCGGTCCACCAGGGCCAGCAGCGGGCGCGAGGCGCGCAGGTACTGCAGCGCCTTGGACGGCATCACCGAGCCATACTCCTCCAGGAACAGCAGGTCGGCGCCGAGCATGTAGCCGATCGCCTCGCGCTGGGGCACCGGCTTCACCTGGTGCACCGTCACCCCCTCCGGTGGCGCCGCGAGGTCGGCCACGGCGCCCGAATCCACGACGCCCACCTGCCAGACGTGAAGCTGGCCGCGCAGCTCGGGCCGCTCGCGGATGGCGTGCGCCAGTGCCTCCCAGAGCGGGCGGGGTGACCGTCTGAGCCGACCCGCATGCACGATGGAGAACGCCGGCAGCGCCACCGGCACGGCGACCTGGAAATCCTCCTCGTCGTAGCCGTTCTGGATCACGTGCAGCGGCGGGCGATCGTCGGGCGCGAGGTCCGCGAAGGCGTAGGCCACCAAGCGTGGATCCACGGCCACGACCGCGGCCGCGTCGCGGACCATCCGGGTCTCCAGCCGGCGCTCGAGCCGGGCCAGCGAGGCCGGGCGGTCCGGTGCGTAGGCATCCTGGGTCCAGCCATCGCGGAAGTCCGCCACGTAGGGCACGCCGAGTCGCTGGGCCAGCCTGTGGGCGATCAGAATGGCCGTGGGCGGGAACGACGTGGCGACGATGGCGTCCCAGCTCCCCGTGCGGGCCCGGCGAAGCGCCGCCCGCACGGCGAACGGATACCAGAGCACCTGCGAGTCGGGCACCAGCCACGCCTTGGGATGGAACTTGCCGCGCCGCTGGCCGCCGTGGCGTGCCGCCGGGGCGGCGCCGGGCCGGGCCTTCACGTCGCGGCCGGCCTTGCCGCTGTAGAAGAGGGAGAACTCGGGCGCCCGCGCCCGGATCACCTCGATCCCGGCCACCTGCGCGGCCAGACCCGGGTCCTCCGGCAGCCCGTCGGTGGCACGGGCGCCGGTCAACACGGTAGGCTGCCAGCCGAAGTCGGGCAGATACTTCGCCAGCTTCATGGCCCGCTCGACCGAGACGTGGCTGGTCGGCGCGAAGTTGCGGGTGACGAGGAGGACGCCGGGCATCGACTATCCCGTCCGGGCGGGGGCCAGCACCGCGGCCTCGCCTGGCACGCCGGGCGCACCAGTACCGGATGCATCAGTGGCAGGCTCACCAGGAGCGTCTGCCGCGTCGGGGACGACCTCGCCCGCGCCCGCGAAGCGGCGCACCAGCTCCCGCGCGATGGCTCCGACCTCGAATTCCGACTCCACCCGCTGCCGCCCGGCCCGGGCCAGCTCCGCCCGGAGCGCGGGCGAGCCGAGCACGCGGCCCATCGCCTCGGCCAGGGCGCCCGGGTCGGCGGCGGCGACCAGCACGCCGACGCCGCCTTCGAGCAGCTCGGGGACGCCGCCGACACGGGTGGCGATCACCGGTATCCCGGACGCCATGGCCTCGACCAGCGCCACGCTGAGCCCCTCGTGGAGGCTCGGCAGCACCACCCCGTCCACCCGACCCTCCCGGTAGAGCGCGAGCAGCTCCGCGGGCGGCACCGTACCGAGCAGCCGGATCCGGTCACCCAGGTGGAGCTCGGCGGCGCGGCGGGTGATCGCCTCGCGCTCGGGGCCGTCGCCCGCCAGCCAGAGCTCGAACGCCACCCCCTCCGCCGCCAGACGCGCGGCGGCCTCGAGCAGGTGGACATGTCCCTTGACCGGCACGAGCCGGGCGGGGCAGAGCAGGATCGGGCAGGCCCGGGTCGGCGCGGCCGTGGCCGGCGGCCGCGGAAGCGCCACACCCATGTGCAGCACCATGGCCCGCTCGATGGCATCGGCTGCCACCAGGGGCCGGGCCACCGCCAGCATGTCGCGGGCGATGAAGCGGCCGAACCGCGCCGAGCGCAGCTTCTCGGTCAGCAGGTTGTTGAGAAAGATGTCGTAGCGGTGAGCGGTGAAGCTCCACGGGATGCCGCTCAACGCGCTCGCCCCCATGGCGAGGGTGGCGGTGAGATGCGACCAGTGCGCGTGGATATGGTCGGCGCCCCAGCGCCGGGCCAGCCGCGCGAGCCAGATGCCCTGGGCCGTGGCCACCGCGTTGGAGACGGTGCGGCTCCGCGGACGGCTGCAGCGAAGGCGCCAGAACGCTCCCATGGTCTGCCGGGGCGAGCGGGCCAGCGCGGCGGCCACCGCGACGACCACCGCGGCCGCGCCGGGCAGGGTGCGGGTCCGGGCCACCAGCGCCTCGACGTTGTCGTGCACCACCGCCTCGGTCGAGAGCCGGGGCACGATCAGGACCTCGTGGCCGGCCGCCAGCAGCGCCTCCACCTCCGGAACGACGAAGGTTTCTCCCTCGCCGAACGGGAGCCGCTGGGTCACGTACACGACTTTCATGGCCCGGTCGGCCTCGGGTCGCGGCCGAGGTGGAGCATACGGGCAGCGGTCTCGGAGCGAAGCACCACGACGTAGTAGGCCGCGATGGCGAGCGTGCCGGCCACGATCGCGAGCCGCCCGCTGCCCAGGTAGAGCAGGGCCGCCGCGGGCAGCAGGCAGGCGACCGCCAGCGCCAGCAGCCGGGCCACGGGGTCCAGTACCCGGGTGATCGAGCTGTGCCCCGCGTGCATGAACCGGGCGATGGACGCGACCGAGATGATCACGCCGCTGATGGAGAGCAACGCCACCGCCAGCATCGGCGAGCCGCGGCTGGTCCCGATCAGCAAGGCGCCCAGCCGGAGCACGAACTCGAAGCCGGCGAAGGCCAGCGCGGAGCCCTGCCACTCGCGCACGCTGAAGAGGCCGCTCAGCGGGTTGCTCACCAGCCAGACCGCGAACCACGGCGCCAGCGCCTGGGCATAGCGCCCGGCCTGCTCCCACTGGCTCCCCATCA
>JBBRGH010000409.1:0-3132 GCA_038240915.1 Gemmatimonadales bacterium
GCACAACTAGCACGACTGCAGCATCGGTTCTCCGGTCGGCGGAACTCCCGCCGGCCGGGGACTGCCGCGTCCGACCCGTGCGCCGCGGACTGGCGCAAAGCTCCCGCCCGTGCCCACTCTTCTAGCCTGATCGGCCTATCGAGGATCGGGCATGCCGCTGGTTCAGCGTGAGGCGATGTGAGTCGCTCGGCCACTGGTCCGGCGCGGTGGTGGACAGGTGCCCGGCCACCGATCGTCCGCGGCGGGGGCTCGTGAGCCACACGGCCGCTCATCGGCCACGGCGGCGGGCGGCGGGCGCGCGCGTGGTCCTCGCCTGCGCCATGCTCGGCCCCGCGGCCTGCGGCCGCCCGGCCCCCTCGCCTGCATCCTCGCCCTCGCCCTCGCCTGCGTCGTCGCCGCCGATCGCGCCCCGGGCCAGCGCCCCCGATCCCCGCCTCGCGGCCGCCGAATCCACCTACGCCCGCACCCGCGACCTCCGCGATCACGTCGACGTCGCGCTCGCGGCCGGGCGGCGGGAGATCGCGGACGGCACCCCGATCCAGGGGCTCCTCCCACGCTACGATTCGCTCCGCGCCCGGCTGGATCGCGGCCTGGGCGCGGTGGATTCGGCCGGCCTCGGCGCCGAGGATGTCCGCGCGCTCGGTCTCATGCGCCGCACCCTGGCCCACGACCTGGGACCGGTCACCCTCGCGTCCGTCGCGTCATTGGCGGGCGCCGCCGGCCCCGCGTCCGAGGCGTCGCCGGACTGCGGGTACGAGCTCGACGCCATCACCCGGCCGCCCGGCGGCCTCGACTCGCTCCGGGCCCGGATCTATGCCTGCTACGGCTGGGCCCAGTCGCACGTGGCGGCCGGCGACACCACGCTCGACCGGCTCAGCATCCTGGGCGCCCTTGGCCACACCGCCGACGCCGCCCGCCGGCGCGCGCTCTTCCTCCGGCTGGCGCCGGTCTGGCGCAGCGTGAACGGCGACGGCGCCGCCGCCAGCCCGTACCGCAGACTGATCGGCCTCGAGGTCCGGGCCCGGGGCGACAGCGAGCCGCCCACCACGGCGCAGGCCCGCGCCTCGGGCGTGCCGCCGGACTCGCTCGAGCCGTGGCTTCGGGCCATCCTCGAGACCTGGCGCGACGCCACCCCCGACTCGCTGGTGGAGCCGTGGGATTGGTACTACGCGGTGGGGCGCACCAGCCGGACGCTGAGCGGCCGGATTCCCCACCGCCGGCTGGCCCAGCTCAACGCCGCCGTCTGGCGCGGCCTGGGCGCCGACGTCCGGGCGCTCCGGGTGCACTACGACCTCGACCCGCGCGACGGCAAGGATCCGGTCGCCTTCACCACCTTCGGGGGCCGGGAGCCGATCGAGCCGTGGGTCTTCGCCACCTACCGCGACGGCGGCCTCGACAACCTGAACGAGCTGTTGCACGAGACCGGGCACGCGGTCCACCTCGCCGCCATCCGCACCCGCCCCGCCTTCCGCGACTGGCCCGACAGCGATCCCTTCACTGAAGCCGTGGCCGACGTGGTGGCGCTCGACGTCTACGAGCCCGCCTGGCAGCAGCGCTGGCTGGGCGACTCGGTGCCCCTGGCGGACGGGCTCCGCGGCCGGTACGGCGGGATCGTGCTCGACGTCACCTGGGCCATGTTCGAGCTCCGGATGCTGCGGGAGCCCGACGCCGATCCGAACCTGGTCTGGGCCGGGCTGACCCGCGACTATCTCCACATCCGCCCCCATCCCGAGCTGGCCTGGTGGGCGATACGGGGGCAGCTGATCGACGCGCCGGGCTACATGGTGAATTACGCGGCGGGTGCGATCCTGATCGCCGCCATCCGCGCCCGGATCCGGGCCGAGCACGGCGCCTTCACCGCGGGCGACCCCAGCTGGTACGCCTGGGTGGCGCCACGGCTCTACCAGTTCGGGCTCGAGCGCCCCGCCCGCGAGGTGTTGGAGACCTTTCTCGACGGTCCGGTCTCGCCGGCCGCGCTCCTGGCCGACATGCGGCGGATGGGCCCGTGATCCGCCTGACCGCGGCCGACGTCCGGGTCAACGTCTGCGCCCGGACCAAGGCCGACGCCATCCGCGCGGCGGGCGCGCTGCTGGTCGAGCGCGGCTACATCGACCCCGGCTACGTCGTCAGCATGCTCGGCCGAGAAGAGCAGGCCACCACCTACCTCGGCCGGGGCGTCGCCATCCCGCACGGCCAGGGCAAGGACCGTGGGCTGATCCACCGCACCGGCATGACGGTGCTCCAGCTGCAGGACGAGGTGGACTGGGGGCCGGAGCAGCCGGTGCGGCTGGTGGTGGGCATTGCTGCCCGGTCCGAGGAGCACATCGGGGTGCTGGCGGCGTTGACCGACGTGCTCGAGGACCGGGGGCTGGCCGCGCGGCTGGTGCGGACCACGGAGGCGGCGGAGATCGTGGCGGTGCTGACCCGGACCCGCGAAGAACGGCCCGGGGCCAGGCCGCCGGCCGGGGCCTCGCTTGCGGCGCGGCAGATCGAGGTCCGCCTCCACGGCGGCGCCGGCCTGCACGCCCGGCCCGCCACCAGGTTCGCCGAGGTGGCCGGGCGGTTCGCCGCGGACATCCGGGTCCGCGCCGCCGGCCGCAGCGCCAACGGCAAGGCGCTCGGCTCCCTGCTCACGCTCGGCGCCGGCCCCGGAGCGGTGCTCGCCATCATCGCCACCGGTGTAGACGCGGAGGCGGCGCTCGAGGCGCTCCGGGCCGCGGTCGCCAGCGGCCTGGGCGACGACGACCGCGCGGGTGTGCCGGACGACGTCCCGACCTGGGCCCCGCCGACCGGAATCCACGCGGTCGCCGGCATCGCCGCGTCGCCCGGCGTGGCCATCGGCCCCCTGTTCCAGTTCCGCGCCGCGCGGGTGGTGGCCACCGACCGCCGCCAGGCCGATCCGGTCGCCGCGCGCCGCGACCTGGCGCAGGCCCTGGAGACCGCGCGCGAGCAGCTGGGCGACATCCACGACGACGCGGCCGAGCGGTCGGGCAAGGGCGAGGCCGCCATCTTCCGCGCCCACCAGGCGCTGCTCCGGGACGCCGAGCTCGCGGCCGAGGTGGGCGCGCTGATCGACGCGGGACACGGCGCGGCCTGGGCCTGGGATAAGGTGGTGGACGCGCGCGTGGCCCA
>JBBRGH010000410.1:0-3127 GCA_038240915.1 Gemmatimonadales bacterium
AGCGCCCTCCGCCACGCCCCCGCCTCGTCCGGAAACGCGCGCTCCAGATGCCCGATGCCTGCCCGCCTGACGGCTTCGTCGAGCAGCCCCGTCACCCGCCGCATGTTCTCGATATCCGCCTCGCCCAGCTGCCACTCGACCTGTACCTTCCGCCGGCCGAGGCGGTCCCGCTCCTCGCTCAGCGTGACCCGATTGTCGTAGCGGAACTCGGTCTCGAACAACGCCCGCATCCGCCATCGCCGCGCCGGCCCCTGGCGCACCAGAAGCTTGCGGGCCATCGCCAGGGCCACCTGAGCCGGGGCGCCCAGCGCCCGCCGGGCGTAGGGCCACGTCGCGCCCGGCACCCCGCGCCGCTGGACCTTGTTCCACAGCTGCTGGAACGCCTTCACCTCCTCGGTCGCGAAGGCGGGATGGGCTTCGTAACGGGGATGGAACCACCAGGCCGCATCCATCAGCCGCTCGCGCTCCACCACCGCCTGGCGCAGCGTCAGAGCCCCCCGGACCGAGCCCGCACCCGCCTCGGACCCCGCCGGCCGCGCCCAGTAGAAGCCCAGCGACGCCGGCTCTCGCAGCACCAGCGTCCCCGCATCGACGAACGGATGATCGGCGAAGTAGCGGCCGACCAGCCCGCCCGCGTTCCCCGGCGCGCGCTCCGGCTGGTCGGCCGAGAGCAGCAGCAGCCGCGGATTCTCCACGCCGCCGGCCGCGAGCACGAACCGATCCGCCCGGATCGTCAGGTCGCTCCCCGCCAGCGTGCGGATTTCGACCGCCGTACAGGCCGCACCCTCCAGCCGGAGCCGGGTGACCGGCGCGTGCAGCACCAGGTCGATGGCCGCCGACCGCTCCAGCCGCTCGCGGTAGCGCCGGCCGAAGTCCTGGATCTGGACGTGGAAGATGGCGTCGCAGAAGGTCGGATCGCCCGGCACGATCCCGTGCGGTCCCAAGACATTGGCCCAGTGCGCGGGGTCGTACTCGAACGCGGCCAGCCCGCAGATCTCGTGCGCCCGGGCATACCACGGGCGCAGCTCGTCGAGGCCGAACGGCCAGCCGGCCGCGCCGCACCAGTCCCGCGCCTCGAAGTCGAGCGCCTCCAGCGGCCGGCACCAGCCCGCCCATACAGTGGTCGAGCCGCCCAGGGCGCCAACCCGCGTGTCCCGCAGCAGCGGATACGACTGGGCCACCACCTCGCCCTCGAACAACCGCTGGGTCTCCGCCTCGTACCCCGGGCCGCCCGCCTCCAGCAGGCACACCCGTAACCCCGTCGTCTCCAGCTCCAAGGCGAGAGTGATCCCGGCCGCGCCGGCCCCCACGATGCAGAGGTCGTAGCGTGGCGGCTCCTGGCCCAATCCCTGCAGCGCGTCGAAGATCACGGTGCCTGGTCCATGGTATAATTCGGCCGACCCGGCAATCGGGGGATCGGGGGGAGGTTCGTCGCCCTCGCAGCGTCGAGTCCTGGTCGCCTTTCGAGTCGCCGATCTCTAATCGCGGCACCAATCCGCGTCAACATCGCTCGCCCCGCTGACACGACAGGACCCCGTGACCGCTCGTCGCGTCTCCGTCGGGATCGTGAACCACAATGGGGAGTCGTATCTGGCGCAGACGCTCCACGCCGTAGCCGGGCTGGGCGCCCTCGTGGACGACGTCCTGCTGGTCGACAGCGGCTCCACCGACCAGGGCGTGGCCCTCGCGCGGGCGCAGTTTCCCCGGGTGCGGGTGATCGAGCTGGGGGCCAATCTCGGCCCCGGCGCCGCCCGCAATCGCGCCATCCGCGAGGCCGCGTACGACCGGGTGATGCTGATCGACAACGATGTCGAGCCGCTGCCCGGCAGCGTCGAGACGCTGGCCGCCGCGCTCGACGGCCACCCGGGCGCTGTGCTGGCGATGGCCGCCGTGCTCTACCAGCAGGCGCCGGACACGGTCCAGTATGCCGGCGCGGTGGCCCACTTCCTGGGAACCACGGCGCCGCTGCAGCCGGATGTCCCCGTTGGGGCGCTCGACGACGACGTCCGCGTGGTGGGGTCGGCCATCACCTGCTGTGTCATGGTGGACCGGGCCCGATTCGGCGACCGGCACTGGTTCGATGAACGCCTCTTCCTCTATCTGGAGGACCATGAGTTCGGCCTTCGCGCCAGTCTCCAGGGATTCGACTGCCTCACGGTGCCGGCGGCCCGCTGTCTGCACCGGGCGGGCACCATCGGCATCTCGGTTCGCCAGACCGGACGCTTCACTCCCTTCCGCGTGCGCCACACCATCCGCAACCGCTGGCTGACGCTCCTGATGCTGTACCAGCCGGGCACGCTGCTCCGGCTCGTGCCGGCCCTGGCACTGTTCGAGCTCCTGCAGCTGCTGGGCGCGCTGAAGAAAGGGTGGGTCGGCCACTGGCTCTGGGCCGCCGGCTCGACCGCCCGGCTGCTGCCCCACGTCCGGGACGTCCGGAGGACCCTGCGGACCAGCCGCCGGCGCCGGGACCTCGCCGTCCTGACCGGCGGCCCCTTTCCTTTCAATCCCGCCTGGCGGCGGTCGGCGCCGGAGCGCGCGGCCGAGCGCGTCCTCGACCTGGTCGCCGGACTCAACTGGCGGCTGGCCGGCGGACGCGCCGCATGACCCAGGGCAAGATCCGCCGCGACCTCGGCATCGCGTTCGCCTCTCAGCTCGCCTTCAAGGTGCTGGGCTTCGTCATCCTCGCGGTGATGGCCCGACTCCTGTCCCAGGCGGAGTACGGCAAGCTGATGTTCGCGCTGACGCTCTGTGGCGTGACGGTGCTCGCCACCGACCTCGGCGCCAGCACCGACCTGTCGCGCCGCGTGGCGGCGGCGCCCGCCGGGGCCCGCCGCCGGCTCGAGGCCGTGCTGTCGGCGCGCCTGCCGCTGATCGCGGGGTATCTCGTGCTCCTGCCCGCGTGGGTGGCGATCACCAAGCCCGACGCGCTGGCGGTGGCCGCGGCCATCGCCGTGTACAGCGTGTGCAAGGACGTCTACCGCACGTACTCCTCGCTCTTCCAGGGGCTCCGCCGCATCGGGGACTCGGCGGCGGCGTTCGGCGTCTCGCTGGTCGTGCTGGTGGTCGCCGTGGCCGCGGGCATGGCCACCGGCGGCGGGCTGGCATGGATGACGGGGGCCCACGGGCT
>JBBRGH010000411.1:0-3117 GCA_038240915.1 Gemmatimonadales bacterium
GCGCGCTCGCCCCAGCGGGGTCAACCGCGCTAGCTTGTGTAGGTTCACTGAGTCCTCTGGCGTTTGCCGGTGAAGGTCTTCGACAAACCCAGCTTGCAACGCTATGGCTCAGTGAACAACCTCTTCATCAATTACAGCTAGGGAGACACATCGCAGCTCGAGTCCTGCCATGATCGATCTTCGGACTCTCGTCCGCCACGAATCCGATATTGTCTCATGCTAGATGCGCCCGATCTGCCGGAACACCTCCGACTCGATCGCGAGCTCGGGCGCGGCGGCATGGCCGTGGTCTACCTCGCCCACGACCTCCGCCACGACCGGAAGGTGGCGCTCAAGGTGTTGCATCGCGAGCTCGCCGCCGCGCTCGGGCCCGGACGATTCCAGCGGGAGATCCAGCTCACCGCGCGGCTCGACCATCCGAACGTTCTGCCGGTGCTCGACTCGGGGGTGTCCTCGGATCGGCTCTGGTACTCGATGCCGTATGTGGACGGCGGCTCGTTGCGGGCGCGCCTGCGGCGGGTGGCGCAGCTCGGAATCCCGGAGGCCATACGGATCGCCCGTGAAATTGCGCGGGCGCTGGAACACGCCCATCAGCACGGCGTGGTTCATCGCGACATCAAGCCCGAAAACATTCTGTTGAGCAGAGACCGTGTTCTGGTCGCTGATTTCGGCATCGCCAAGCTCCTCGACGCGGACGAGGCGGCAAGGCTCACCGAAACCGGCCTCAGCCTGGGCACCCCCGCCTACATGAGCCCGGAGCAGGCTGCCGGAGACACCAGGCTTGACGGCCGGGCCGACGTCTACGCGCTCGGGTGCGTTCTCTACGAGATGCTGGCGGGACAGCCGCCATTCAGCGGTCCCACGCCCCAGTCGATCATCGCACGACACCTCATGGATCCGGTGCCCTCCCTCCGCACCGTCCGGAGCACTGTGCCTTCGTCGGTCGAGGCGGCGATCGGTAAGGCACTGGCGAAGGTGCCCGCCGACCGATATGAGACGGCCGGTGAATTCGCGGAGGCGCTCGTCGCCGAGCCGGTCGGGGGTCTCACAGCAGTCTCGCCGAGCCGGCCCGCGGGTGTGGGCTCCAAGCGGAGCATGGTGTGGGGGAGCGCCGCGGTTCTCGTCGCGCTCGCGGGCGGCGTGGCCGGTGGGGCAGCGCTTCGTTCTCGGGGTCCGACGGTGGCGCCCTCCGCGTCGGTCATAGCGGTGCTGCCGTTCGTCCCCGCCGCGCCGGACACGGCGCTCACCCGGCTGGGGCGGGACCTGGCCAGCACGGTGAGCGCCAGCCTCGATGGCGTGGGGGACATCCGGGCCGTGGACCGGCTCACGGTCCTGGCCCAGACCCAGGGCGGGGCGGCGCCCCTCTCCCTGCGCGACGGCGCCGTGCTCGGCCGCCGGCTCGGTGCCACGAGCGTGGTCCACGGGAGCCTCACGCGGGACGGGGCTAGGGTCCGGCTCGATGTCGGCCTCTACACCAGCGACAGCCTGTCGGCGCTGGGCCGTGGATCGGTGCTGGCGGCGCCCGAGAGCCTGAGCGCGCTGACCGACTCGGTCGTGTGGCGATTGCTCGCCGACATCTGGCGCCACGGCCGGCCGCCGACGCCGTCGCTGGAGGCGCTCACCACGCACTCGGTCGAGGCGCTCCGGGCGTTCCTGGACGGGGAGCGGGAGGCGGTGGCCGGCCGGGGCGAGGCGGCGCATGCCGCGTACGGGCGCGCCATCGCCGCCGATTCCAGCTTCTGGTTCGCCTATTTCCGCCAGGGCAACGTGATGGGGTGGGCCGAGGGAGACGTCGACTCGGCCACCGAGCAGGCCTACTGGAGCCATCGCCAGTTGCTGCCCGAGCGCGAGCGCCTGATGATCGAGGCGTTCCGGGCAGTCCGGCTTGACAGCGGTCTCTTCCGACGGCGCGCGAAGTTCGAGGAGATCGTGAGGCGATACCCCGACTATTGGCCGGGATGGTGGGCCCTAGGCGACATGCTCGCGCATGAGGGCGGGTACATCGGATCCACCGCCGAGGATACCCGGAATGCTTTGGAGCGCGTGGTCGCCTTGAACCCGTCGATGGTATTAGGCTGGGGACACTTGGTGGGAGCCGCCGCGGACCAGCGGGATACCGTCATGGAGGCGCGTGGACTCGCTGCGCTCGACCGGCTGCAGGCGGGCCGCACCTTCCTGCAGGACGAGGGTGTGGACGGACTGCTCAGGGGGCGCACGATCCTCGCGCTGCAGCGGCGGAGTGCCGCGTCGGAGGTCATGATGGACAGCTTGTTCCAGGATGCCTTGAAGCCGGGCCAAAATCTATTCGGAACGCTGATCGGACTGGCCACGTCGGGCGAGCCGGCAGCGCAGATCGACATGAATCGCAGACTGCTCCGCCACGGCCTGCCGCCGGCGGACGCCCGGATGGCGGCAGTTGGCATGATGGTGGCATGGGCCATGCGCGGCGCCTGGGACTCGACTCTGGTGGCGGCCGATCAGCTCTGGGCGACGCCAACGGACACCAGCGGGCTCCTCGGTCCTTACCGGATGGCGGTGCTCGCCAACTTCATCGGCGCCGTGCCGGCGAGCGAGGCGCTCCGACGGAGGCCGCCACCGGCCCGGCTGGTGTTGCTGCACGCCCCGCCGTACCGTGCGGAGTTGGCCTGGCTGGACGGCGTGCTCGCCGCGACGAGCCGGAATCTGGCCGGCCTCACCGCGGCGCGCCGGAGGCTCAGAGCCTCGGACGCGAAGTTCGCAACCTACTTGGATCGGTCGCTCGGAGCGTTCGAGTTGTCGCTGCGGGGGGATCGGAGGGGTGCCGGCGCCGCGATGGCGGCGCTGGAGTGGGAGCTCGGTGACCGCCACACCTACTTCCCCGCCGACCCGCTCACCCCCCATTTCGTACTCCGAGGGATCGACCGTACCGCGGCCGCTGGGTGGCTGCTGGAAGGCGGGGGAGACAGCGCCGAGGCGAAGCGCCTGCTCAACTGGCACCGCACGATTGCATCGTTCACACACAAGCTCCCGCTCGCGCCGCTGAATTACCTGCTGCAGGCCCGGATCGAAGATGCGCAGGGTGATACCGC
Source organism: Gemmatimonadales bacterium (assembly GCA_038240915.1). Taxonomy (GTDB): domain Bacteria; phylum Gemmatimonadota; class Gemmatimonadetes; order Gemmatimonadales; family GWC2-71-9; genus CAVVWJ01. The sequence goes on from JBBRGH010000411.1 coordinate 3,069, forward strand.
GGCAGCCCGGCATGACTACGAGCAGTGTCTCGTGTGCTACGACCTCCCC
>JBBRGH010000412.1:0-3110 GCA_038240915.1 Gemmatimonadales bacterium
TGGGCCAGTTCGTGCGCCAGGGTGTGCCGGAGCTGCAGCTCGCTGCCCATCCGGGCCGGATCGAGCGCCAGGGAATCACGGGAGGCGACGTACTCGCCCAGCCGGCCGGCGGCTCGTCCGCGCTCGCCGACCACGCCCACGGACCGCTCCGGGTGGCCGAAGATGGCGTAGAGCGAATCGGCGTAGGGGCTCGTGGTGATCGTCCAGAGCAGGTCGAGCACGGCCACCTCGTCGTCCCCGCCGACCAGCGGCCGGTCGCGGTTCCACTCGCGCGAGTCCAGGCTGTCGAGCCACGACGGATGGGCCGCCACGTCCATCAGCGGCCCTGGCGCCTCGGTCTCGAACACCCCGCCGTCCACTCGGAACAGATACGCGGCACGGCCCATCTCCTCGTCCACATAGGCGAGTGACACGGCCGAGGCGCGCCAGCGTCCCTCGGACGACTCCCGCACCGGTCCGACGACGGGCATGGTGGTCGTGAGCCGGCCATCGGCCGAGCGGAAGACGAGACCGCTGTCGGTGACCGCCAGGGCCCCCTGGATCGGGGGCAGGCCGCGGGCGGAGAGATAGCCCACCACCAGCGATCCGGTGGTCGTCCGCGCGGGACGCCGCACAGGGGTCTCGGCCAGGCGGGCGCGCAGGGTGTCGTCCGGCTGGCGGCCGCCGCCGGGGCCGGTCTCGGCGTAGCCCGCGGCCGCCAGGTCGCGCCGGGGGCCGGCGCGCAAAGCCGCGCCCGCGGCGAGCACGAGCGCGGCGACTCCCGCGAGGGCCTGGGCCGGCCGCACGCTCACCGGTGGGCGAGGCTCCCGATGTCGGCTGTGGACGACGCGTCGGCGGCCAGCGGGGCCTCGGAGGTGCTAGCGGGCTGGACCAGAGTGTTCTGCACCAGCAGCAGCGTGAGGGCCACGATCAGGAACAGCATCGAGCCGAGCACGGCCGCGGCGGCTCGCTCGGAGACGGGAGGCACCGGGGTGACCGCGGACGCAGAAGCGACAGAAGGCGCGGGGGCGCTGCTCTCGGCGGGCACAGGGAGTCTCGTCGGTGGAGTGAAGGGTGCGATCAGGCGGGGATGCGCAGGCGCATGCCGGCTCGGAGCGTCTGGTCGCTGGCAAGCGAGTTGACGCGGCGGAGCGAGCGAACGGTGACGCGGTATCGCCGGGCGATCGCGGTCAGCGTCTCGCCCCGGCGCACCCGGTGCAGCCCTCTGTGGCTTCGCAGCGCGCGGCCGCCGCCTACGGTGCCGGTCGCCCGCATGGCCAGCGCGGACGGCACGGCGGCAGCGGGAATCACGAGATGGGTGCCCTTGGCCGGCCGGGTGCCCCTGAGCTTGGGGTTGGCCGCCTGGATCTCCCGCATGGGCAGGTGATACCGTGCGGCGATCCCGCTCAGGGTCTCGCGGCGGGCCACCACGTGCTGGAGGTAATGGACCCGGGCCTTGGGGCCGAGGCGGGCGTAGCGCTGATTCACGTCCACGCCGGTGCCAACGGGGAGCCGGATCACCATGGTCGAGTGCGGGGGCGTGATCAGCCGCAGATACTGCGGGTTGAGCTCCCGCAGGTCGCCGACGCTGGTGCCGGCCAGGCGCGCCACCACGTCGAGACCGGTGGCGTCGGTCACCACCAGCGAGTCGTAGGCGAACGGGGCCGGGACGGGGACGGCAAAGCCGTACTCGGTCGGCGCCTTCGCGATCAGTGCGGCGGCGATCAACTTGGGGACGTAGTCCTGAGTCTCGGCCGCGAGCAGGTCGTTCGACGCCAGACGGAAGAAGGCGGCATCGCTGGTGATGCCGGCCGCGCTGGGGGCGGGGTCAGCCTCGGCCCCGGCTTCCGAGCCCAGGCTGTCGGCCGCCGGGTCCGTGAGACTGTCCGCGGAGGCCAGCTCGAGGCTGTCGGCCTCGGCCGCCGTGCTGTCAGCGGCATCGTCGGCGCCCAGCTCGGCCGCGGCGCTGTCGGCCAGGGTGGTGCGGTCGGCGGCGGCCGGGTCCGCCGGCGTGTCCCACTCGAGCTTGCCCAGACTGCGCGACACCTTGCCCGCGCCCGCGTTATAGGCGGCGGCGGCCAGATAGAGTGACCCGAAGCGCGCGCGCAGGTCGCGCAGGTGCCGGGCGGCCGCGGCCGTGGCCTTGACCGGATCGCGGCGTTCGTCCACCCAGGAATCCACTCGCAAGCCGTAGCCCTTGCCCGTACCGCGCATGAACTGCCACATCCCGACCGCGTAGGCCCGGCTCACGGCCTCGCTCGAGTAGCCGCTCTCGATCAGCGCCAGATACCCGAGATCACCCGGCAGGCCCTCGGCGTGAAAGACCTGGCGGATCATCGACTCGAACCGCGCGCTCCGGCGGAGGAAGATGTCCATCCCGCTCCGGGCCGGGCCCTGGAAGTAGGCCAGGTAGTAGCGGACCCGCGGATGGCCGGCGTAGGTGAGGACGTCGATGTCCCAGCGGACTTCGCTGGCGTCGAAGGCGGGCACGATCGAGGCGTCGGGTGCGGCCGCAGCCAGGTCGTTCAGGACGACGGCGTCGGCGGCGGAGCTGTCGCGCGTCAGCGCGCTGATGTCCACCACGGGCACCAGAGAATCGCGAATCGCCGTGGAGACGGGGGACGCGGTCGGAGCCGGGGGGAGGTGGCCCGCGCAGGCGGCCAGGCCCACCAGCAGGCAGAGAAGCAGCAGTCGCATCGGACCTGGGGCGAGTGGGAGGGAGCGCAGTCGGGTGCCAGCAGTCGGGTGCCACGGGATACGCGCGCGTTGAGCGCAGGAATCGGGCCGCCTGAGTCCTGCTGTCAAGTTCCTGTTGCGCCGCAACTTGCGTCGTATCCTGGGGGCCACCGGCCAGGCGGGCCGGGCAAAAGCAGGGGCCGGCCGCAAAACGCACCGCCCGGCCCGATTATGTTCCGGCGCCCATGAACGCCGTCCCCGCCGCCGCGCACGATCCCTACGCCTCGCTCCGGATTCCCAACTTTCGCGCGTTGATCCTCAGCCTGCTGACGATGAACGTGGCGACCCAGTTGCAGGCGGTGGTCGTCTCCTGGCAGGTCTACGCCCTCACCCGCGACCCGCTTTCGCTCGGGCTGATCGGTCTGGCGGAGGCGCTCCCATTCATCTGCTTCGCG
>JBBRGH010000413.1:0-3108 GCA_038240915.1 Gemmatimonadales bacterium
ACATCGGTGTCAGTCCGTCCCCGGCCGACGCTCGACTCGCGCGCGCGGATCACCGCTGAAGCCCGACGGCAGGGTCGCCAGCAGCTCCTCGTCGGTGGGCTCGATCCCGACCTCGACGGCCTTCTGCCGGAAGCCCCGTCCGTGGTTCACCGTCAGTCCCGTCTCGGCCTGCCACTGATGCACCATCTCGTGCAGCACGGTGTGCTCCACCTCGGACCACGGGTGCCGTAGCAAGTGGCGGCGGCTGATCGCGATCTCGAGCGGGCGGCCGGTGCGAAGCTCCACGGCCAGCTCGCCGAGCCGGGTGCGCATCCGTCCCGAGAGCCGGATCGGAATCGATTTCAGGGCGCCGCCGAAGTGGAGGCCGTTGAGCCGGCCGTGCAGTGCGGTGAGTCGCTCGAGCCAGACCAGGTCGCCCGGCCGGGGGCGCTCCTGGCGGACCGCCCGCGCCGGCGACGGCGGCGCGTACAGCTCCACCGGGAACTCGAGGAACACGCGTTCGGCGCCGCGCCGGGCGGTCCGGGGCGCCCGGGGATCGAGAAACCGGACGATGGCGCGCAGCACCCGGTCGGGCGCGCTGGCGTAGCCCCGGTGGAGCCGGAGCACTCGGCGGGCGAGGCTGACCATCACGGTGCGATTGGTGTGGGTATGGATCCGGTCCACGTCGCGCAGGCCGAGCAGCGCGAGGCGGTGACCCAGGAGGTCGTTCACCTCAGAGGCCCTGGTCGCCGCCGGCCACCGAGACGGCGACTCTGGGCGCGCCCTGGCGGGCGAAGGAGTTCATGTCGGAGGTCAGGAACTGGCGACCCGACGCCTCCCAGCGGTAGTGGCGGATGTGGATCGCCAGCGGATCGATCTTGACCAGGTTGAAAACCGACGGGCGCCCGCCACGGGTGCGCAAACTATGGGTGCCCGCCGTGCTCACCGCGAGAGCCCCTTCGATCTGTCCGGCGCCCTCGTGGTGATCGTGCCCGCAGAGGATCACGTCCGCGCCGGTCTTGAGCAGCCGCCGGTAGGCCGCCCGCCAGTTGGCCAGCCCCATCCGACGCGACATCCCGCCCGGGAGCACGTTGTGATGGAAGGTCAGAATCCGAACCACGTCGGGGGACGCCTGTTCGAAGACCCGAGTCACCCGGGTCGTCTCCGCCGCGGGCAGGTGCCCCTTCACCGCGACGTCGTTCAGGTTCCAGGTGAGCGAGCCGAACGCGACCCCGTAGCTGCTGAGCGCGCCGGCGATGACCGCCCCGGGAATCGTCAGCACCGGCGTGAGGTCGCCGAAGTAGCGGGCGTACTTGGCGTACGTGACGGTGCTGCCGGCCAGGCCGAGCGGGCTCTTCCACCACTCGATGTCATGGTTGCCCGGCACCACCAGCAGGGGCGCGTAGGTGCGCAGCCGCTCGAAGAAGGCGTGCGCCGCCTGAAACTCCCCGTGGCGCGCCCGCTGGCTCAGATCGCCCGAGACCACCGTGGCCGCCGCCCCGAGGGTGGGCAGAAAATCCTCGAGCGCCTCGATCTGGGCCAGGTCGGCGAAGCCGCCGAAGTGCAGATCCGACAGGTGCACGATCGTGATGCCTGGGGTGGTCATGCCCCGCAAGCTATATCGTCCCGGCGGACGAAGCGACGGTCTCCGTGTGAGGTCGCGACCACACCCGTCGCGTCGGCCATGGCGCAAGCGCAACAACCGGCACCGGAGCGCGGTGCGGGAGCCCCGGTTCACTGCCTCGGGAAGACCGGCCCGTGGCCTGTAACTTGCCCGGTTTTCTTCCACTCTATCTCAGCCAATATCAGCCTCTTGCAAGGTGTGGCCACGGTTTCCGGCCGCCTTCATGCTCCCGCCTGCCGAAGGGCGGGCTGAGCGCAGCCGAGTTCCGACGGTGCACCGGTGGGACGACGGTACATCCATGCGCGCCTCGTCGCCGAGAGTTTTGCTGGTCAACTACGAGTATCCGCCCGCGGGCGGCGGCGCCGGTGTGGCCACTGCCGCGCTCGCTGCCGGCCTGGCCGAGCACGGGGCGCGAGTGGACGTGCTCACGGCCGATCCCGGTCCCCGGGCCAGGATCGCCGAGACCACCCATCCCGCAATCACGGTGCATCGGGTGCGCTGCCGCCGAACCGCCCTCCATCAGGCCGGCATCCGCGACGCGGGCAGCTTCGTCGTCGCGGCCATTCCCGCCGTCCGCCGCCTGCTCCGCCAGCGACGGTTCGACGTGGCCCATCTCTATTTCTCGCTGCCCACCGGCCTCCTGCTGCCGCTGTTCCGGGTCCACGGCGTGCCGACGGTCGTGGCGCTGCGCGGATCGGACGTGCCCGGCTACGACCCCTGCAACGCCGGCCTGCAACGGGCCCACGCCTTCCTCCGCCCGGTCACCCGGTGGATCTGGCGCCGGGCCGATCGCATCGTCGCCTTGTCCCACGACCTCGGCCGGCTCGCCCGGACGACCGCCCCGTCGCTCCGGTACGTGGTGATTCCCAACGGCGTGGACCTGGAGCGGTTCCACCCCGGCGACCGAGTCTGGCGCGAGGGACAGCCGATCCACTGCATCGCGGTGGCACGCCTGGTCGAGCGCAAGGGCCTCGACGACCTGCTGCACGCGCTGGTGCTGCTGCCGCGCGGCCGCTACCGGCTCGAGATCGTCGGCAGCGGACCGGCCGAGCCGGAGCTCCGGGCGTTGGCGTCCGCACTTGGGCTGGACGCCGAGGTCAGGTTCAGCGGAGCGCTCGATCACCTGGCCGTCGCCGCGCGGCTCAGATCCGCCGACCTGTTCACCCTGCCCTCTCGAAGCGAATCGTTCGGCAACGCCTTCGCCGAGGCGATTGCCTCGGGACTGCCGGTGATCGGCACGGCAGTGGGCGGCATCCCCGAGTTCGTGGAGAACGGAGAGCACGGCCTGCTGGTGGCGCCGCGAGACCCTGCGGCCCTCGCCGCCGCGATCGCCCGGCTGGGCGACGCGCCGGAGCTGCGCCGGACCATCGCCGCCCGCAATCGCGCCCACGCCCTGGCCGATCTCTCCTGGGAGTCGGTCACCCGGCGCTACCTGGGGGTCTATGCCGAGGCCTGCCGGGTCCCCAAAGGGGAGCCGGCGCCGCCCCCGCTGGCCCTGGCCCGAT
>JBBRGH010000414.1:0-3086 GCA_038240915.1 Gemmatimonadales bacterium
CCGGACCGCCGTGCTGGGGGCCGGGCTCCTGGTCTTCACGCTCAGCCTGGACGAGATCGCGGTGACCTTCTTCCTGATCGGCCGGCAGAACACCCTGCCGCTCCAGATCTGGGGCCTGCTCCGCCGGGGGATTACGCCGGAGGTCAACGCCGCCGCGACGGTGATCTTCCTCCTCTCGGTGGTCGTCATCGTGGTGTGGGCGCGGCTGATGCGGGAGGATTCGGCGACCTGACGTCGGGTCCATAATTATTCAGCCCGCCTGGATGCCATGCCCCAAACCTCTGCCACAATTGATGTTACCAGCCGTATGTCCGCCCGGCCCGAGAGTGATGCCTGACCGAATCACGGCCGGGGGGCTGGACAGACCGTGGGGGGCGGGGGCTATGATGGGACTACGCCGCCCCCACCGGGGGAGGGCGTGTTTGCATCCTCCGACCAAGCGGAGGGTCCACTCTCACAGCTGACCATCTCCTTGAGCTGTGAGCCCCCATCGGCGGCGGGGGCGAGGGCGCAGCTGCGATGCCGGGCCGGGTCGCCTGCAACCAGACCGAGTGCCGCGCCAACAATGAAACGAGGAGTTTGTGAAAGTCCTGATGTTGGGCGCCGGCGCGGTGGGGACCGTGTCCGCCCTCAAATTCGTGCAGGACGCGATGCTCGAGCAGCTCGTCATCGCCGACGCGGTCTCCGCCCGCGCCTCCCTCCTGGCGGAACGCCTGTCCGACCCCCGGGTCTCGTCCCGTCAGCTCAACGCTCGCGACCGTACCGCCGTGGCCCAGGCCATTCGCGACACCGGTACCACCATCCTCTTCAACGCGGCCCTGCCCGCCACCAACATCGATGTGATGCGCGCCTGCCTCGACGCCGGCTGCCACTACATCGACATGGCGAGCGCCGGCACCGACGACGACGGCATCCCCAAAATGGATGACCAGTTCGCGCTCGACGCCGAGTTCAAGGCCGCCGGCCGGATCGCCCTGCTCGGCATGGGCGCCGATCCCGGCACCACCAACGTCTACGCCGCCTACGCCGCCAAGCATCTGCTCGACGAGATCACCGAGCTGCACGTGCGCGACGGCGACAACTCCGTGTGCCAGGGGCACGACGGATTCGTGGCGGCCTTCAGCCCGTGGGTCTTCATCGACGAGTGCCTCTGCCAGGCGGTCTCGTTCCGCGACGGGCGGTATCACCTGGAACAGCCGCTCACCGGGTTCGAGCCGTTCGACTTTCCCGAGCTGGGCGTGCTCAACTGCTACTATGTCGACCACGAGGAGTCCCGCACCCTGCCCCGCTTCTTCCCGAGCGCCCGGGTGGTGGACTTCAAGCTGTGCATGGACGACGTGACCATCGAGACGCTCCGGGTCATGAAGCGGCTCGGCCTCTCCAGCAAGGATCGCGTGCGCGTGGGCGACACCTCGGTGGTGCCGCGCGATGTGGTCGTCTCCCTGCTGCCCGATCCCAAGGATCTGGCCGGCCGGATGAAGGGCAAGACCTGCGTCGGCACCCTGGTGCGGGGCCGGAAGAACGGCGAGGCGCGGGCGTTCTACCTCTACAACGTCGCCGATCACGAAACCGCCTTCACCGAGCTCGGCGTGCAGGCGACGGCGTACCAGACCGGGATTCCGCCGGTCATCGCCGCGCGGCTGATCCACGAGGGCCGCTGGGCGGGCCCGGGCGTCCGGTCGCCGGAGGAGTTCGATCCCGATCCGTTCCTGGAGCGGCTGGCCCGCGAGGGCATGCCGTGGCATGTGCGCGATGACAGCCAGCGGGCCGAGCTGCCGAAGGTGCGGATCCGGCCGTCGCGGGAGACCGTGGCGGCGTAGCCCGAATGGGAGTCACCCTGAGCGAAGCGAAGGGGGCATGCCTCAGGGTATGCCCCCTTCGCTCCGCTCAGGGTGACTCCACGCGCTCAGGGTGACTCGGTTCCAACCTCGGTGGTAGATTAGCCGAAGACCTGTTCCCACCCACAGACCCAAAGCAAGCAGTAACCGGAGGCGTACGATGACGAGCACGGCCACGGCGCGGGGCAAGGCCCGGAAATCCCAGGTCACCTCGTACCAGATGTACGTCGACGGCAAGTTCGTCGATGCCAGGAGCGGGAAGACGTTCGACGTCTACGACCCGTCGACCGAAGGCGTGATCGCCAAGGTGCCGGCGGGCGGTCCCGAGGACGTCGACCGCGCGGTGAAGGCCGCCCGCCGCGCCTTCTACGAGGGCGGCTGGAAGGGCGTGAGCGCGCAGGAGCGCGGCCGGGTGCTCTTCCGGCTGGCCGAGCGGATCCGGGCGCGGCGGGCCGAGCTGGCCGAGCTGGAGACGATCAACTCGGGCAAGCCGATCGTCGAGAGCGAGTACGACATGGACGACACGGCCACCTGCTACGAGTACTACGGCGGCCTCGCCACCAAGATCAACGGCGAGGTGCTGCCGGTGCCCGCCGACGCCGTCGCGTTCGCCATGCGCGAGCCCATGGGCGTGGCCGGGCAGATCATTCCCTGGAATTATCCCCTGCTGATGGCGGCCTGGAAGATCGCCCCGGCCATAGCCGCCGGCTGCACCGTGGTCATCAAGCCCGCCGAGCAGACGCCACTCAGCCTGCTCAAGCTGGCGGAGGACTTCGAGGCGGTCGGGCTCCCGCCCGGCGTCGTCAACGTCATCACCGGCGACGGGCCCGGCGCGGGCGCGCCGCTGGTGGCGCACCGCGACGTCCGCAAGATCGCCTTCACCGGCAGCGCCGAGGTCGGCAAGCTGATCATGCGGGGCGCGGCGGACCAGCTCAAGCGGGTCTCGCTCGAGCTGGGTGGCAAGTCGCCCAACATTTTCTTCAGCGACGCGGACTTCGAGAACGCGGTGGACGGCGCCCTCTTCGGCACCTTCATCAATCAAGGCGAGGTCTGCTCGGCCGGCAGCCGGGTGCTGGTGCAGAAGGACATCTACAAGAAGTTTGTCGACGCCGCGGCGGCCAAGGCCAAGACCATCCGGCTCGGTCCCGGGATGGAGCGGGAGACCAAGATGGGCCCGCTGGTGAGCGCCGAGCAGCGCGACCGGGTGGCCGGCTATCTCAAGATCGGCCGGGGCGAGGCCAAGGTGGC
>JBBRGH010000415.1:0-3084 GCA_038240915.1 Gemmatimonadales bacterium
GGAGGACGCGAGGTCGTTGGGCACCTGGTAGAGCGCCAGCGCCGCCACGATCGCGGCCTCGAACTGTCCCACAAACCCCGGGGTGAGCTGGACCGAGATCCCGAACACCAGGATGCCCTGCAGGAGCAACGCGCCGAGGAATCCGACCGGAATCCCGAAGGCCTTGAACGCGACGAAGAACGCCAGGCCATTGGTGAGCCAGAGGACCAGCGACCAGAACACCGTGCCCGCCAGCAGCGCGGGGGATCGGAGCACGGTGAGCCCGTGGCGAAGTCCTTCGATGAGGGCCACGATCCGTTCGGTCAGCCCTCCCGCCGGCAGGAGCCGGCGGATCAGGCGCTCGGCGGCCAACGGGAAGGCCACCACCAGCATCGCGGCGAGGAGGGCCACCGCGCCCATCGTCCCGGCGGCCTGGGCCGCGTGCCGCACCGAGACGCCTCCGACCGCGACGTCCGGCGGCAGGTCCGAGGTCAGCAGGGCGACGCTGAAGAGCGCTACCACGGACAGCCCGTCGAAGATCCGCTCGACGGCTACGGAGGAGAGGACCGAGCTGAAGCGCACGTCCGCCAGGCGCGACGCGGCCAGCAGGCGGACCAGCTCGCCGGCCCGGAACGGCAGGAGGTTGTTGGCCATGAACCCGATGGCGACGGCGTGCCAGAGCGGGGCGGCCGGCAGCGGACCGCCGTCGGCCGCGCGGAGCAGCAGGCGCCAGCGCACCAGACGGAGCGGATAGGTCAGGGTCGCGATCACGACGGCGGCGAGCAGTGGAGCAAGGCGGGCGTTCCGGAGGTGCTGCGTCACCTCGGAGAAGTGCACGCCGCGGAGGGCCCAGACCAGCAGCAGGCCCGCGAGCGCCACGCCGATGACCGCGGAGACGGCGCGCCGGCCGCCGCCGGCAGCCGCGTCAGGTTTCGGCAAGCGCCAGCGGGACCAGGTCCAGGAGTTCCTGCAGGAGCGGCTGAATCGACTCGAGGCCACCGTTCCGGGCCAGCTCGTCGGCCAGCTGCTGGCGAACCGCATTGGCCCGTTCGAGCGCGGCCCGGCCGCGATAACAGAGTGCGCCGATCTCGATCGTCACGGTGTCGGGCTCGGCCGTGGCCGGCATCGTGGCCGCCAGGGCCCGGCCCACCAGGGCGTCGAGCGAAGCGGGCTGCGGCTCCCGCTCCCGTCGGAGTCGATCGAAGGTGGAGTAGCTCCCCTCGAGCCCGCCGGCGGGCGCGTCATAGGCCAGGCTCTCGATCGACACGATGTCCGGCTCGACCGCCGGGGGCGCCGGTACCGCCGCCGAGGCGGCCGGTTCGGGAGCGCTGTCGTACAGCAGCGACTCGATCGGCACGATCCGTCCCACGTCGTCGGCCGGGGCCGGCGGCACGGCCGGCGTCGCGGCGGGCGCCGGGACCGGCAACGGCGCGACCTCGGCCAGGCGCAGGCCGTCGAGCCGGTAGGCGGCGTCGAGGATGCGGCGGGAGATGAGCATCCGGTCATCGGCGTCGGCCACGGCCCGGAGGAGCTCCCCGGCCTCGCGCAGGCAGCTGACCAGCGCGGGCGTCGCCCGGGCGGCGACTCCGGCGGCCAGGGCCTCCCGGGCTGAGCGCGCGAACACCACCAGGGCGCTTCCCACCGGATCGGGTCCGGGGGTGCCGGCCGTCCGCAGGGTGCCCAGCAGGTGGTAGAGCCGGAGGTCGCGGTCGATCGCGGAGCGGCTGCCCGCGATCAGATCCGCGCTCTGGCAGAGATGTTCGCCGTGGCTCACCAGCTCGAGCGGGCCGAGCGGAGTGGGAGCGGCGAACTGCGGCTGGGCAGAGGGGGGCGTGAGCGGGGCGGGGTCGTCGGCGTAGAACAGGGATTCGATCGGGACCACGTCGCGCTCGACGGCAAAGGCGCGGAGGAGCAGCTCGGTGAAGCGCCGAGCCTCGTCGGTCTCGGCCTCGGGCCGGCCGTGCTCGGCGATGTCCCGCGCGATCCGGGTGAGCGCGAGGGAGGCGGCGGCCATGACCTCGTCCACCCCCGGCGGCGGCGCGTAGAGCCGGGTCAGGTCGCCCACGGCGAGCTCAATGCCGTCGAGGATCTCGGGCAGCGGCACCAGCTCGCCCAGTTCGGCCAGCCCGCGCAGCGACTGCATCCGCCGGATCACGGTGTAGAGCGGCTCCCGGTCGCCGGGCGAAGCCCGGAGCGCCCGGGCGGCGCGGTCGAGCGCGCTGGCGATGAGTGCTCCCTCCCGCGCCACGAAGGCCCGGACGCCGGTGTTGAGGTCCCCGCCAGGCGTGGCCGCCTCGCCCCGGGCCGCGACGGTGCCCGGGGCCCGGCCCGCCAGCGACTCTAGGCTCAGGCCCAAGCGTACCGTCCGCGCCGTCTCCGCGTCGCCCCAGTCGCGCACCCGGCGAACCAGCAGCCGGAACTCCTCCACCGCCTGCGACGCCTGTTCCCGGGTGGCGGGGTCCCAGCTGCGGCGGCCGTCGCGATAGGCCCGGGCGAGTCCCTCGAAGCCGGCGGCGGCCCGCGCAATCGCCTGCTGGCCGGCCATGAGGGCGGCGCCGCGGAGCACCCGGGCCGCGCGGAGAAACTCGTCCCCCGGCGGGCCGTCGGGCCGGCCCATCAGCGACTCGAGCCGATCGAGGCATTCGCCCGCCTCGAGGGCGAAGAAGTCGGCGGCGGCCAAAGGGTTGGTCATGGAACCCGTAAGGTATCAGCGCCTTGCATCGCGCACCAAGTGCAGCATCTCCTCGACCGCCGCCCGCATACCCACCATCACGGCTCGGCTCACCACGCTGTGGCCGATGTTGAGCTCTTCGATTTCGGGAATGGCGGCGACCGGGGTGACGTTCTGATAGGTGAGGCCGTGGCCGGCATGGACGAAGAGTCCCATGTCGCTGGCGTGGCGGGCAGCCCGGCGGAGCTCGTCGAGCGCGGACGGACCTTCGCGCCAGGTATGGGCGTAGCGCCCGGTGTGGAGCTCGACGGCCGGCAAGCCCAGGTCCTTGGCCGCATCGAGCGCCGCCGGATCGGGATCGATGAACAGGCTGACCCGGGCGCCCACCTCGTCCAGCCGGCGGATCGTCTCGCGGAGGCGGGGATTGAGCCGGG
>JBBRGH010000416.1:0-3076 GCA_038240915.1 Gemmatimonadales bacterium
ATGCCGGCCCGGCGGCTTATCGACAGTGGGGTTGCGGTGGCCGTCGCGACCGACTTCAACCCCGGTACGGCGCCGAGCTATCATCTTCCACTGGCACTGACGCTCGCCTGCACGCTCCAGCGGATGACGCCGGCGGAGGCGCTCAAGGGCGCGACGATCATCGCCGCGCGGGCCGTGGGACTCGAGGCGCGGATCGGCTCGCTCGAGCCGGGCAAGGCGGCGGACTTCGCCGTGATCGACGCGCCGGACGTGAACCAGTGGCTGTACCACCTGCGACCGAACGCGTGCCGCGCGACGGTCGTGGCCGGGTGCGTCGCCTGGGCCGCCGACGGGGATCGCCTGGCGGGGTAGGACACCGAACCGACTCTTGCCGATCGGCCCGGAACGCTACACTGTAGAGCTTCTTCCGAATCCTCGCTGCATTTCCTCTCGGAGGCGCCATGACACAACGCGTGTACGGCGTCGTCTCGCTCTTCCTCCTCCTCCTCCTGGGCGTTCGCGCCGGGGAGGGCGCGGAGAGGGCCCGTTTCGCATGTTGGTTCCCGTCGTTCGGCCGCCGGCAGGGCCCCGGCTCTGCGGCGCGGCCGTTCCTGTCACTTCGATAGAGGAGTTCCCATGACGCACCGCGTTCGCTCGGTTCCGTCGACCCGGCCTGTCCTGCTGGCGGCTGCCCTGCTCGTCCTGGCCGGCTGTGGCGGCGGCGAGACCTCGAAGTACTCGGGCAACTGGTCGCGGGACCTGTTCGGCGAGGGCGAAGTGAAGATGAGCCTGGAGAAGAATGGAACCGTGGCGCTGATGCTGCCCTCGCCCCGGTGGCCCGATTCGGTGGACATGAAGGGCAAGGCGAACTTCGTGGGCGACACGCTGCTCTTCAGGGCGGATACCGCCGGGAGCGCGTGTCAGACGGCCGATGCGCGCTACGTGGTCAGCCGGACCGAGGACGAGCTCCACATCGCGGGCGTGGGGATGGACACCTGCGGCGGCCGGCGCGCGGCGCTGGTGGGGACCTGGAAGAAGTCCTGACTCAGGCCGGCCACTGCTGGGTGACGCAGTGGAAGGCGCCGAGGCCCCAGACGAGGTCGGTGCAGTCGATCCCCACCACGTCGCGGCCGGGGAAGGCGGCCTGCAGGGTGGCGACGGCTTCCTCGTCGCGGGGGGGATCGTAGGTGGGCAGCAGGACCAGGCCGTTGGCGACATAGAAGTTGGCGTAGCTGGCCGGCAGCCGCTGGCCGTCGTGATGCAGGGCGCGCGGCATCGGCAGCGGGATCACCCGGAGGGGCTGTCCGTCCTGGTCCGTCATTCCTCGCAGCCGCTCCAGGTTCTCCTGGAGCGGCTGATAGTTTTCGTCGGCCGGATCCTGCTCCACCTCGGTGAGGACGGTCCGCTCGTCCACGAAGCGGGTGAGGTCGTCCACGTGGCCGTCGGTGTCGTCGCCGACGATCCCGTCGCCCAGCCACAGGATCTTGGCGACGCCGAGGTAGTCACGCAGATACTGCTCGATGGTCGCCCGGTCGAGCTCGGGATTGCGGTTGGGGTTGAGGAGGCAGGCTTCGGTCGTGAGGAGGGTGCCGCGCCCATTGACGTCGATCGAGCCACCCTCCATCACGATGCCGGGGTCGAACACCGGCAGGCCCAGCTCAGCGCCGATCCGGGTGGGGATGACGTCGTCCAGGTCGTAGGGCGGATACTTGCCGCCCCAGGCGTTGTAGCCCCAGTCCACGATGGCCTGTTCCCGGCGCCCGTCCCGGGTGCGCTGCAGGAAGGTCGGGCCGTGGTCTCGGCACCAGGCGTCGTTGGTGGGGTTGGGGTGGAAGAACACCCGCCCCGGGTCCGCGCCGGCCGCCGCGAGCAGGGCGGACACCGAGCGCGCCATCGCCGGGCCCGCCACGTTGATGTGCACCTCTTCGCGCTCGGCCAGCGCCCGGACCAAGGCGGCGAAGATGCCCGGAACCGGACCGAACTTGCCCGGCCAGGACGCTTCCTTGTGGGGCCAGCTGAGCCAGGTGCCGCGGTGGGGCTCCCATTCGGCGGGCATGCGGTAACCGAGCTCGGCGGGCACGGGAGACGGGGGCATGGGGATCGACGCGCTAGTCGAGGTAGCGCTTGGTGATGTCCTGGTAGGCGTCGATCCGACGGTCGCGGAGGAAGGGCCAGTGGGTGCGACTCACGTTCACCTTGGCGAGATCGATGGTGGTGGTCAGGACCTCCTCGTCTCCGCCGGCCTGTACCAGGACCTTGCCGCCCGGATCGGCCACGAAGCTGCCGCCCCAGAACTCGATGCCGCCGCTCGGGTCACCCTCGTGGCCCACCCGGTTGACGGCGCAGACATAGACCCCGTTGGCGATGGCGTGGCTGCGCTGAATCGTTTCCCAGGCGGCCTGCTGCTGCGCCCCGTGCTCGGCCTTTTCCGGCGGGAGCCATCCGATGGCAGTGGGGTAGAACAGGATCTGGGCGCCGGTCATGGCGGTCAGACGGGCCGCCTCGGGATACCATTGGTCCCAGCAGACCAGCACGCCGATCCGGCCGAACCGGGTGTCCCAACTCCGGAAGCCGAGGTCGCCCGGGGTGAAGTAGAACTTCTCGTAGTACTGCGGGTCGTCCGGGATGTGCATCTTCCGGTACTTGCCCAGATACCGGCCGTCGGCATCGATGATAGCCGCGGTGTTGTGATAGAGGCCTTCGGCACGCTTCTCGAACAGCGACGCGACGATCACCACCCCCAGCTCGGCCGCGAGCGCCGAGAGCGCGTCGGTGGACGGGCCCGGGATGGATTCGGCGAGGTCGAAGAAGCGGTGGTCCTCGACCTGGCAGAAGTACTGGCTGCGGAAGAGCTCCTGCAGGCAGACGATCTGGGCTCCACGGGCCGCGGCGTCCCGGACACCCTGAAGCGCCTTCTGCATATTGAGCTCGGGTTCGACAGCGCACTGATGCTGGACCAGGCCGAGCGTCACCGGGGTTGCCGGGGCGTGAGTCATCGCCGGAAGATAATTCCGACCGGGCCGGCCGGGCACCGGTGACGCCGATCACCGGACGATTCCCCGGCCGCGCTCATCTTAGGGAGAGGGCTGCCGCCCCC
>JBBRGH010000417.1:0-3076 GCA_038240915.1 Gemmatimonadales bacterium
GGCTCGGGTTCCTTTTCGGCACCCGGCTTCTCATGCTCGTCCACAGGGGGCGCACGTCCGGCGAGCGACGGTATGTCGTCCTCGAGGTCGTGGCCCGGCCGACCCCCGACTCCTACATCGTCGCCTCCGGGTTCGGCGCCAAGGCCCAGTGGTACCGCAACATCGTCGCCGACCCGCACGTGAAGATCCACCTGGGCAGTCACCGCGCACGACCTGCCACGGCACGGGTCCTTGACCAAGAACACAGCTCGGCAGCTCTGGCCGACTACGCCGCCGCGCACCCGCGCGCCTGGCGAACGCTACGCCCGGTCTTCGAAACCACGCTCGGCGCACAGATCGACGACCACGCAACCACGCTGCCCCTGGTCGCCCTGGACCTTGGCTCCCAGAGCAACGACCCCCACTGAACACCGTCCACCGTCCATGGGACACCGTCCACCGTCTATGGCACACGGTCCACCGTCCGTGGCACACGGTCCACCGTCCATGGCCCGGGTCGCCGCTGGCACCGTGATCGCACTACCGGGGTTCTGCTGGCGGGTCCTGGCCTGTGGCGATCGTCCGCTGAAGCCAGGTGACGTCATGCCACGCGTTGTGCTTCCACCCGATGCGCCGGTATGTTCCGACGGCCTCGAAGCCCATGGATTGGTGCAGGCCGGCGCTTGCGTCGTTCGGCAGCGTCATACCTGCGACGGCAGTCCGGAAGCCGCGCTCGCCCAGACGCGCCAGAAGCGTCTCGTAGAGAGTGCGGCCGCCGCCGGTGTGCCGCCGGCTGCGCTCAAGGTAGACGCTGACCTCGCATGACCAGCGATATGCGGCACGCGATTTGAACGGGCTGCCGTAGGCGTAGCCGACGACCCGTCCCTGGTCCTCCAGCACGACCCACGCATGTGTGTGCAAGGCGGCAGCAATACGCGCTGACATCTCAGCCGGCAACGGTGGGTCGACCTCGAAGGTGATCGCGGTGTCGGTGACGTAAGGGGCGTAGATGGCCGCGCACGCCTCGCCGTCACGCTCCGACGCGTCTCGAACTCTCTGGGCGCAGTAACTCATGGCAGTGACAGTAGCCACCGAGACGGTGGCCACGAACCTGGCGAAGCGCCCTTCCAAGTGGCCTGCCTGGAACTGAGGATCGGGTCAGGTGAGCGCGCTCTGGGCCTTCCAGCCGGCAAAGTCGTAGACCCACACGCCGATGCCCTCGGTCGGCTGGAATGCCCGCGAGGAGCCAGAGAACTTGACGATGTCACCGACCTTGGAGTTGTCAAACATCCACAGCGCATCGGCAGGGGCCATGTTGGTGCAACCATGCGACACGTTCTGGGTCCCCTGCGCATTGACTGACCATGGTGCTGAGTGGATGAACTCGCCCGTCCAGGTCAGTCTGAGGTTCCACTTGGTGTTGATCTTGTAGTAGCTGGGGTTGCCCTTGGGAATTCCCACCGTGGCCGAGTCCATCACGATGGCGCTCTGGCGCTCGATGAGGACCTTGGTGCCGTAGCGGGTCTCGGTCAGCGGGCCGGGCTTGCCAGTGCTCACCTTGAAGGTGCGGACGATCGCGCCGCCACGTCGCACCGTCATCGTGTGAGCCTTCATATCCACGGTGCTCACCATCGAGGATCCCACGGTGAAGCTCGTCCCGTCATCCCCGGTGATCCATTTGCGGTCACCGGTCTGCACGCCGTGCAGTGGTGTTGACACCGTGACCTTGGTGCCGGGGATCCAGAAGTCCTTGGGCCGCCACATCAGCTGGCGGTGGTCGAGCCACCCCCACGCCCCTTGCTGGGCCGGAACGGTCGTCACCTTGACCCGCCTCTCGACCTCCGCCCGCTGAGCCTTGGTCGTCACGGCCGAAGCGAACTGGATTCCCACCGGCATACCGACACCAACGGTCCCACCGCTCGGTATCAGCCCATAGGTGGCCCGGACAGCGGGCTTGAGGGTCCTGAAGGCCGACGTGACCGAGGTCGCCGTGCCGTCAGGACCGATGGCACCGATCGTGAAGGTGTAGGCAGTGGAGGGGTGCAACAGCTCTGCGCTCCCGGTCCAGGCGCCGTCCGGACCACTGGTGCCCGTCACTGCCTTTCCCTGGTCATCCACGAGCTTGACAGAGCCCACCTTGCCGGAGAGTGCTTTGACACTCACCTGGGCGCTGGGCAGGACGCCTGTGGCCAGATTTGCCGGGGACACCTTGAGCACCGCCGGTGTAGGCGTGGGCGTGGGGGTCGTTGAGGGCGAGGTCTGAGCCGAGCCAGGCGGGGGGCTGTTGCCTGACGAGCTCGGCGTACCGCCGCTGGTGCACGCAGCCAGCGCAAAAGCCACCGCCAGCGCTGTCGCTAGAACGGAGCCTCGTCGAAACGCTCGGGTATGTCTGACCAAGCGCCCAAGAATACCCGCAAACGGACGAGAGCCCAAAAGGCCCACGGCAGGCGCGCACCGCCCGCCCCTGGGCGCGCGGGGATAGGGGACGCCCCTGTGGTGGTGCTGACAGTGGTGCTGCGACCGGAACGGACCGTTCGCCCAGCCGCGGCACCATTTCTTCGTCGCGGCTCCCTGACGGCGCAGAGCTGCCTGCCTGGGCGCCTAGAGTGACCGGATGAACGCGTTCGGCGTCCTCGCCGTGCTGGTCACAGGCGTGATCGTCCTGACGCCGGCCGCGGCTCGCCTGAAGGTGCCACAGCCCATCCTGATGACCCTGCTGGGTCTGCTGCTGGCTGCCCTCCCGGCGGCACCGGTGCTGCGGATCGATCCGGAGCTCATCCTTCCCGTGGTCCTGCCGCCGCTGTTGTTCGCCGCGACGCAGCGCACCACGGCGACGGAGTTCCGGCAGCAGGCAGGCCCCGTGCTGGTGCTCGCTGTGGGTCTGACCGCGAGTACGGCGTGCCTCGTGGCCGTGGTGGCGCATGCCGGCGGGCTGCCCTGGGGTGTCGCCTGGGTTCTGGGGGCCGTGGTCTCACCCCCGGACCCGGTCGCCGCCACCGCGGTCGCCCGGCGGTTGCGGCTGCCGCACCGGTTGGTGACCATCCTTGAGGGCGAGGGCATGTTCAACGACGCCACCGCGCTGGTGCTGTACAAGATC
>JBBRGH010000418.1:0-3067 GCA_038240915.1 Gemmatimonadales bacterium
GAGTTGCGGGGTGCCGAGGCCGGGCCGAGGGCCGCGGAGCTGCTGGCGCGCGTCGGTCTGAGCGGGAGGGAGCACCACTACCCGGCCCAGCTCTCGGGCGGCGAGCAGCAGCGCGTGGCGCTGGCCCGGGCCTTCAGCACCCGGCCCAAGGTGCTCTTCGCCGACGAGCCCACGGGCAACCTCGACGCCCGCACCGGCGCCACGATCATCGACCTGATGACCGAGCTCAACCGCGACCTGGGGACCACGCTGGTGCTGGTGACCCACGACCTCGAGCTGGCCGGGCAGGCGCGGCGCACGATCCGACTGGCCGACGGCGCCATCGTGGCCGACAGCGCGGCGTGAGGCGCCTGACCGCCGCCGGCTTCGTGCTCCGGATGGCGGCGCGGGAGATTCGGGCCGCCCCGCGCCGGCTGCTCTTGCTCACCGCCTCGATCGCCATCGGCGTCGCCGCCCTGGTGGCAATCGGGAGCTTCACCGACAATCTGCGCGACAGCGTCCGGAGCCAGGCTCGCGGGCTGCTGGGAGCCGACTTCGCCCTCTCCGCCCGTCGCGTCCTGCCGGCGGCGGCGGAACGGGTGCTGGATACGCTCGCGTCCCAGGGCGGTGTGGTGGCCCGGCTCACCAGCTTCTCGGGGATGGCGTACGTCCCCCGGACCAGCGGCACCCGGCTGGTCCAGGTCGCCGCGGTCGAAGGCGGCTATCCGTTCTACGGCGAGATCCGCACCGAGCCTCGCCCCGCCTGGGGCGACCTGCGCCAGGGCCGTCGCGTGGTGGTGGACCCGGCGCTGCTGACCGCGCTCGGGGCCCGCGTCGGCGACACGCTCGCGCTCGGCGAAGCCCGCTTTCGCATCAGCGGCGTGGTCGTGAGCGCGCCCGGCAATGTCGGCCTCCGCACCGCGTTCGGCCCCCGGATCTACATCGCCGCCCGCGACCTCCCCGCCACCCGCCTGCTCGGCTTTGGCGCCCGCGCCGAGTACGAGGCGTTCGTCCGTCTGGGGCCCGGCGTCTCACCCCAGGCCCTGGCCGAGCGGTATCGGCCAGGGCTGATGCCCGAGCGGGTGCGGGTCCGGACCGTGGCCGAAGGCCAGGCCAACCTCAACGACGCGCTCGGACGGTTGACGGGCTATCTCGGCCTCGTGGGGCTGATCGCGCTGCTGCTGGGCGGTATCGGGGTGGCGAGCGGCGTCGTGGTCTTCATCCGCCAGCGGCTCGACACCGTCGCCGTGTTGCGCTGCCTCGGCGCCAGCGCCGGCCGGGTGCTCGCCATGTACGCCACCGAGGCCGCGGTGATGGGGCTGGCCGGCAGCGCGCTCGGCGCAGCGGTGGGAGTGCTGGCACAGCGGCTGCTGCCGGGGCTGCTCGCCGGCCTGCTGCCGGTGGACGTGCGGACCGCGGTTTCGCCCGGGGCGGTGGCGCTGGGAATGGGCATGGGACTCTGGGTGGCGCTCATCTTCGCGCTGATTCCGCTGCTCGCGGTGCGGCACGTCCCTCCGCTCGCGGCGTTGCGACGGGAGGTCGAGCCCGAGAGCCGCCAGTGGCTCGATCCCCTCCGGATCGGCGCCGCCGCGGCGCTCGGGGTGAGCGTCGTCCTGCTGGCGCGGCTGCAGGTGGGGAGCTGGCGCCAGGCCACCGCTTTCGCCGGCGGCGTGGCGGTGGCGCTGGCGGTGCTGTGGGGCGCCGCCTGGCTCCTGATCCGCGCCGCGCGGCGCTGGCTACCGGCCGGCTGGCCGTACGTCTGGCGCCAGGGGCTCGCCAACCTACATCGGCCGGCCAATCAGACCGCGACCGTCGTGCTCGCGATCGGCTTCGGTGCCTTTCTGCTGGGCACGCTGTTCCTGGTGCAGCACAACCTGCTCAACACGCTCCGGATCACCGGGGGACCGGCCCGGCCGAATCTGGTGCTGTTCGACATCCAGTCCGACCAGCTGGCCACGGTCTCCCGCACCCTCGGGGAGGGCGGGTACCGCGCCGCCCCGCCGGTACCGATCGTGCCGATGCGGATCCAGTCCATCAAGGGCCGGCCGGTGCTGGCGCCGCCGGCCGACACGCTCGCCGAACGCGAGGATGGTCCCCCCGACGGCGAGGGCCGCCGCGGTGGGCGGGACAACTGGGCGCTCCGCCGCGAATACCGCTCGACCTATCGCGACACCCTGGTGGCCTCCGAACGAATCGTCGAGGGCCGCTGGTGGTCGGCCGGGGCCGGCGCCCCGCAGATTTCGGTGGAACGCGACCTGGCCCGCGAGCTGGCGGTCGGCGTGGGCGACGAGATCGTGTGGGACATCCAGGGCGTGCCGCTCACCACCCGGGTGGCGAGCCTCCGCGAGGTGGACTGGGCCCGGTTCGAGCCCAACTTCTTCGTGGTCTTCGCGCCGGGAACGCTCGAGGCGGCACCGCAGACCTACGTCACCCTCACCCGGGTGGACGGTGCCGCCGCGCGCGGTGTCCTCCAGCGGCGGATCGCCGAGCGCCTGCCCAATGTCACCAGCGTGGACCTCTCGAGCGTGCAGGAGACGCTCGAGCGGCTGATCGACCGCGTGGTCCTCGCCATCCGCTTCATGGCGCTCTTCACCCTGGGCACCGGCGCCCTGGTGCTGGTCGGGGCGCTGGCCACCAGCCGGTTCCAGCGGGTCCGCGAGGGCGCCCTGCTCCGCACCCTCGGCGCCACCCGGGCGCAGCTCTTCCGGATCGTGCTGTCGGAGTATCTCTCGCTTGGCCTGCTCGCCGCGGGGGTGGCGCTGGTGCTGGCCGCGGCCGCCGGATGGGCGCTGGCCCGCTTCGTGTTCGACGGCACCTTTGCCCTGCCCCTGGGGCCCCTCGCCGGACTGGGGGCGACGGTCGTGCTGCTCACCGTCGTGGTGGGGCTGGCCAACAGCCGCGAGGTGCTCCGTCGGCCTCCGCTCGAGGTCCTGCGGGCGGAGTGAGCGGGGGCTATACTTCCCCGCATGCTCGCGATCGACCTCTCCGGCAAGCGCTCCCTCGTGGCCGGCGTCTCCGACGACGGCGGCTTCGGCTTCGCCATCGCCAAGGCGCTGGCTGAGGCCGGAGCTTCGGTCTGCGTGGGCAG
>JBBRGH010000419.1:0-3065 GCA_038240915.1 Gemmatimonadales bacterium
CCCCTCGGCGAGGGCGTCGGCGACCGCGGCCTGCAGGGGATCGCGCTGGCGGCGGTTCTCGGCCAGTGTGGCCGCCCCGAGGCGATCGGCCAGGGCGGCGAAGGCCCCGCCGGCCTCGATCGCCGGCAGCTGGGCGCGGTCGCCCACGAGCACCAGGCGACCATCGCGGGCCGCCACGTGCTCGGCCAGCTCGGCGAGGGCACGCGTCGGCATGGTGGCCGCCTCGTCGACGACCAGGACGGCGCCCGGGGGCAGGGCCCCCGGGTTGCGGCGCAGGCGATGAAGGACGCGGGTGGCGGTCTCTGAGGCGATCGCGGCCTCGCGGGCGAGGGTCTGGGCGGCCTCGCCCTGCCAGGCGACCCCGAGGACCCGCACGCCGGCACGGGCGTGGGCGTCGGCGAGGGCGGCGAGGGCGGCGGTCTTGCCCCGCCCGGCGTGGGCCTCCAGCAGGCGCACGCGCCCGTCGCCGCCGGCCAGGTGGCGCACCGCCGCCCGCTGGTCGGCTCCGAGCTGTGGGTGGGCTGCGAGGGCCTGCTCGACGTGCTCGGGGGCGGGCGGCACCCAGACGTCGCGCTCTGCCGCAAGCGCCAGCAGGCGCGCCTCGGCCTCGAGGAGGTCGGGGGTGGTGTAGGCCGCCCGAAGGCCGCGCTCGGGGAGGGCTGGCTCGAGGAGCGTCGCGTGGTCGGCGAGGAAGTCGTCGGCGAGGGCTTCGAGCCAGTCGGCCGGCGCCCCTCCCGGATGGGCCTCGGCCAGAGCGCGCAGGAGATCGCGGCAGCCGAAGACGCTCTGGCGCTCGGTGAGGCCCTGGGGCCCGGCCAGGGCGGCGGCGATCTCGGTGCGCCGCCTCTCGTCGGGAAGGTCGGCGCGGGCGCGGCCGAGCAAGCCGGCGATCTCCTCGCGGCCGAGGCCGTGCTCGGCCGCCCGCGCGCGCCAGTCAGCCTGGGCCACCTCGCGGCCGATCACCGGCTTTCGGTCGCGGGTCTGGCGCTGGGCGGCGCCGACCGCCGCGAGGCCGCGCGCGCCGCGGGCGGCCACGAGCTCTGCGATCTCTGTGTGGCGGGCCGAGAAGTGCTCGAGGACGGTGCGGGGGATGCCCGAAAGCTCGGCGGTGCCGTTCGCCACTGGGCCCCAGGCGACCCCGAGGGCGCGGGTGAGCGCGTGGCGCATCACCGCCTCGCCGATCGTGCCGGCGGTCTTGGCGGCGTGGAAGACCGGGCGCATGTCGGGGGCCGAGTAGCGGCCGTCGGCTCCCCGGACGGCGTTGGCGACGATGGCGTGGGTGTGAAGGTGGGGATCCCCCGAGCGGCTCATCTCGTGGGTGTAGGCGGCCCCAACCAGGCCGTGGGCGGCGATGATGCGCTGTCCCCCCGCGCCGCGGCGGGCCTGCAGCTCGTGGGCCTCGAGGTAGGCGAGGGCGGCTGCGACGCCGGCGGCCTGGGCCTCGAGCACCGCCTGACGGGTGCGCTCGTCGCCGATCGCAAGCAGCAGGCTGACGGACTTGGGGGCGGTGAAGGTGAGGTCAAAGCCCGCGTTGGTGCGCCCCTCGCGCAGGCCGGGAAGGCGCTCGCCGGTGGTGGGGTCGACGCCCGAAAGGAGGGTCTCCAGCTGGCCGTGGTCGGGGGCGCCCGCAAGACCCAGACACTCCGCCTCGGCGCCGATCCACCAGGAGGGGGCGTGGCCGCGCTCGGCGTAGTAGTCGTCGCGGGCGAACTCGGGGCGCTCATAGTACTGGCTGCTTTTCGCGGCCCGGATGGTGAGCATCCGAAGAGACGGTAGGCCTCGGCCCGGACGGCCCCGCACTCATAGTGCAACTGCGCCCGGGTCTGGATGGTGGGGCAGGAGTGTCCGAGACGGACAGTAGGCCCATCGTGAGCGTGGGATCTGGCGTTTGTGCTAGCGGTGCGGGCGTCCTTCTGGAATTGGTCGTCACGCGAGCGCTGACGGCTTTGAGTTACGGCGAAGAGGTTGTGGGTGACACGGGTGAGCGGCGTGCGTGGCTGAGGAGCGCTCCGGGCGCGTGCCCGGAGCCGAGCGCGCCGTTATCGAGGAGCGAAAGCTCACCGGCTGGGTGCTCGCCGAGCACGGCCATGGCCCGGACTTCCGGCGCGCCCTCGGGGTCGAGCCAGGGGACCGCGAGCTCGTGCGTACCGCGCTTCTGGTCCATGTGCGCGAGCAGCCGGTCGAGGGCGTTCGGGCGAGCCACCGGCTCGCCGGGCCGCAGGCCCGCGACTGGGCGGTCCTCGGGCCTCTGGAGGTCCGCGGCCGGCGCGCCTGGGTGAGGAGCGTCTGGCAGGTCTCGGCCCCGGGCTCGCCGGCGCGCCTCATCACCGCCTACCCGTGCCGGCCCGGATAGGCGCTACGCTCCTTGGCGTGGCCGCGCCCTATGACTATGTCGAGCTCACGGCGCCCGCCGGGGAGTGGCCCGCCGGCACGCGGGGGCACCTGGTCGAGGTCTACCCCGGTGGTGGCGGTCTGGTCGAGGTGGACGGGGCCGCCGGCAGCGACTCGCCGGCGCTCGACTTCCTGGCCTCCGTGGATCTCGCCGCGCTCCGCGTCCTCGAACCGGCGCCGGCGCAGCCCTAACCGCCACGGCCTGGTGACCGCGGAGGGCGCACCCACAGGCCTATGCGCGATCTACCGCTGACGTCCATCCAACGCTGGCTTCCTCTGGCCGCCGTCATGCTGAGTCTGACCTGGGTCCTGCCCGCTTTGGCCGGGCAGAGCCAGGGCATCCGTGGCTCGGTGACGATCGGCCCGACCTGCCCGGTTCAGCGCGAGGGGGAGTCCTGTGTGCGGCCGTTCGCGACGGTTCTCTTCCTGCACCGGATCGGGTCCAGCGGCCCTGCGCGGACTGTGAGGAGTGGGAGCGACGGAAGGTTTCGGGTGGCTTTGCGGGTTGGCCGCTACCGCCTGACACCCCAAAACGGCGATCCCTATCCGCGCGCTGAGCCGCAGACGGTGATCGTGCGGGCGGACCGGTATACGAAGGTGTCCGTGGCCTACGACAGCGGGATTCGATGATCGTCCGCCGGTCGCCGCATGCGGCGTGGGGAGGAGCAGCGGGG
>JBBRGH010000420.1:0-3063 GCA_038240915.1 Gemmatimonadales bacterium
CTTCGGCACGCCGCCGTGGGGCGCGCACCCGTCATCGACGCCGCGCGATATCCAGAGCGGCGAGGGGTTCGTGCACAACACGCCGATGCTGGAGGGGATCGAGAAGGTGGTGCTCCGGCACCCGATCACCACGACGCCGAAGCCGGCGTACTGGCTCACGCACCGGAGCGCCCACCGGCTGATGCCGAGGATGACCGAGCTGGAGGAGCGGGCGAGCTGGGCGAAGGTGCCGGCGGTGCTGGCGGCGGCGATCCGGGCGTAACCGAGGAAACTCGGAGGACGCTACGCCGCAGGAGCCGCCGGGCTAGGGAACCCTACGGTCCCGCTCCCATGCTTCCGGCAGCAGCGTGAGGCTCTCCGTCAGGTCGGGCAGCACGCGGTAGGCGACTGGCCAGCAGCCCAGGGCGCGAAGCTGTGAGGCTACGTCGAGGGCGGTGCCTGGACGCCGAGCCCCGGGACGTCCACCTCGGCGTCCTGCAGCACCCGCCGGAGCGCGATGGTGAGCGGCAGTGCCAGCAGCGCCCCGACGGGGCCGAGCAGGTAGGTCCAGATCACCAGCGACAATAGCCCCACGATCGGCGGCACGTCCAGCCCGCTCTGCATGAAGCGCGGCTTGAGCACGTTGTCCACGACGAAGTTGAGCACCAGGAATCCGGCGAGCACGATGAGCGCCCGCTGCCAGCCGAGCTCGAGCAGGGTGAGGAGAACCGGGGGGATGACCGACAGGATGATGCCGACGTTGGGCACGTAGTTCATGACGAACGCGAGCACCGCCCAGGTAAGCGCCAGGTCCGTGCCCAGCGCCAGCATGAGCACGTAGACGACGATCGAGAAGCCGAGGCCGGTGAGCGCAGTGATCACCAGGTACTGCCGGACGTCCCGGGCCACGTGGGCGGTGGTACCGCCGGGCTCGAAGGTCTGGCCCCGAACGCCGCGCTCCGCCAGGAAGAACGCCACGATCAGGATGAGCAGCAGCGCCTGGCTCAGCACCTGTCCCAGGCCGGAGAGAAATCCCGCCGCCAGGCCCAGCAGCCGGTTCGGGTCCACCAGGTCGGACGAAAAGACGCGCCCGGGCTCCATGCCCCGGCTGAGCAGCAGCCGCTCGACCTGGTGCTGCAGCCCCTCGGCCCGCTCTCGGTAGTGCGGCAGCACCTGGATCAGTCGGGTGCCCGAGAGGCCCAGGATCCCGACCAGCATCACCAGCACCCCCGCGAGCAGCAGGCTGGTGAGCACGACGGCCAGCCCTTTCGACACACCGCGATGGCGCAGCGCATCGAATGCCGGCACCACGGTGACGGTGAGGAGCATCGCGAGCAGGATGCTGTTGAGCACCGGCGCCGCTTCGCGGATGCCGGCCGCGATGATGACGAAGGCGGCGGTGGCGATGAGGAGGCGGTACTGGCGCTCGGTCGTCATGGCATCCCCTGAGTTTTCAGCAACCCCATCCGCCGGAGCCTGCGGGGCGTCGTGAAGGAAGCTACCGCCCAGCCCTAGCCCGCAGCTCCGGCGTCCGGTTCGGCAAGATCGCTTGGAAATGGGCGGGCGTCGAGGGGCAGCTGAGGCGGGGCAGGTGATCCTCAGGGTGACTCGGGGAACTTCGCTCAGGCGCTGGCGCCGCTAGCCGTGGGAGGCCGCCGAGAGATCGACATCCGGGCGGGTGCGGCGGAAACGGCTAGCGGCGGACGCGGACCTTGGTGGGGCGGCGCGTTGGGCGAAGGAGTTTGTTCCGACGGCCACCGTGGCCGCGCACCAGGCGGCTGAGAAACGGCGTCAGCTCCAGAGGTTGGAAGTATTCTCGGGGATACAGGTAGTCCTCCCCCGAATCGTCGATGACCCTGAGCTGGCCATGCCGCTCGGCCTCGGCATCCGGTCGGACCTCGTACAGCTTCCTGGTCTGGAGCGAGGTGGGGTACGCCCCAGTCTCGACGCAGAGCGCGAATCGGGTCGGTTTCAGGGGCCGACCACGTGACTCGTGGATCAAATCGGCCGAAACAGCTCCCCCAGGGAGAGCGAGAACGCCTCACGGGCGCCCGACGGATGCCAGATCACCTGGTCCCGCTCGAACCGGGGGAAGGAGTCGGCGGGAGTCCAGATCTCCACCTGTTCCTCGTCGGCGTCCACGATCCAATAGAGCGGGATGCCGGCCTCCTGGTAGCGGCGGCGCTTGATGAAGCGATCGTGCTTCCCGCTGGACGGACCCAGGACTTCCGCCACCAGGAGCAGATCCCGCATCTGCGACCACTCGAGCGTCCGGGCCTGCTCGATGGTCACCACGAAGACGTCGGGCGACACCAGCACATCCGGGCCCCACGAGATGTCGGCCCGGGATCCGAAGACCTCGCCGACCGGCTGCCGCCCGAGGTACGTGGCGATCGCTACCAGGAGGCGGCTCTGGATGATCCCATGCCACGGCCGAGGCGCCGGGGTCACGAGCAGCTCCCCGTAAACCACCTCGTAGCGGTTCCCGTCGTTGGGCAGCGCGCGGACCATGTCGGCGGTGTAGTAGATCGGGGCGGCCATGCCCATAGAATGGTCTCCGTGTCGCTGGCACCGCAACCCCCCGGCATTCCGCAGTGTATGGCCTCGATCTCCGGCGGCCGCTATCCGATTCGCTCGCGGGGAATCACTATTGCGCGGCGTGGCGGTGACTCCCGCCGAACCTACTTCCGCGCCCGCGCCTTCATCTCCTGCGTCCAGTTCTCCGTAAACACCAGCTCGTTCCGGTCGGTCGGCGCCGATTCCCGGATCATGAGAAACCGCCGATCATCCGGGCTCACGTCGTACGACTGCACCGGCGCCAGCGGCGCGTACGGCGCGGTCGAGAACAGCACCGTCGGCGGTCCCACCGAGAAGCTCGCCCCCGGCGCCACCGCGACCGTCACGAGCTCGTTCCGGCCGGACTTGTAGAAGATCTCCCGCCCGCTGTGCGACCAGACCGGATCGCTCCCGCCCGCGGGCGACACCAGCCACCGCGCCGACGCGGCGTCGGGGAAGGGCGCATCTTCGTAGAGCGGCGTCTGCACCACGTCGGGATCGGGTATCGGTCGCATCAGCCCGACCGCG
>JBBRGH010000421.1:0-3041 GCA_038240915.1 Gemmatimonadales bacterium
TCTGCGTCGCGTCGGCCGGAGCCTCGGTGGCGGGACGGGAGCCCCCGGCAGCCGGCCGCTGGCTGCGGGCCTCCGCGATCTGCCGGTCGAGCCGGGTCAGCTCCGCCTCGAGATCGTCCAGCCGCAGCATCAGTGCATCGATCCGCCGCACTTCCACCTCCCCGCCCCGCTCCCGCCGGAACACAAGCATGCCGAGGTCGCGGGCGGCGTTGTCACGCCGCTTGCGGGCGCGCAGCAACGTGATCTGCAGCTTGCCCTCGTCGAGGGCCGCCTGGGCCTTCCTGCCGAACGCTTCGAGCTCGTGGTTGAGCCGGTCGAGCAGCGTGGACCTGGTCATCGTTTCCTCCCGTATTCATAGGGCGCCGTGGCCCGGTGAAGAATACACGCAAACAAGAAGGGGCGTGGCCGCAGGCCACGCCCCTCACATCGCACCTACTGGCGGCTCAGCCCGCGGCGACTGCTTCGGCGGCCGGGTAGACCGAGACCTTCTGCCGGTTCTTGTCCTTGAACTCGAACTTGACGACCCCGTCCACCAGGGCGAACAGCGTGTCGTCGTTGGCTCGGCGGACGTTCTTTCCGGCGTGGAACCTGGTGCCGCGCTGGCGGACCAGAATATTCCCCGCCACGACCTGTTCGCCGCCGTAGCGCTTGACGCCGAGATACTGGGGGTTGCTGGTCCGCCCGTTCCGGCTGGAGCCTACGCCCTTCTTGTGTGCCATGTGCGCCTCAGCCGAGCGTGACGTCGGTAATGCGGACCTCGGTGTACTTCTGCCGATGCCCGGTCTTGCGGCGATAATTCTTGCGCCGCTTGAACTTGAACACGTAGATCTTGGGCTCCTGGCCCACCCCGACGACCTCGGCCATCACCTTGGCGCCCTTGACCAGCGGGGTGCCGGCGTTGATGGTCTCGCCGTCCGAGGAGAGCAGCACCTCGTCGAACGTGACCGTGGCCCCCGCTTCGGCAGCCATCAGCGGGAGGCGGATCGTCTTGCCCTTCTCGGCCCGGAACTGCTTGCCCAGGGCCCGGAAAATCGCGTACATGAGGAGCCTGTGTGTTGGGTTAGCCACGATACAGCCCCCAAACCTAGGCTGTGGCTGCGGTTGAGGCAAGGGGCGGAAGTCCCCGCCGTTCAGGCCACCGCGTACAGCTCGGTCACGTCCCGGCCGGCGGGGCGGCTCATCAGCCGGAACTCGTCCAGCCGCATCATCGGGTCGTCGCGGAGCTCGAGGTCGAGGCCGGTGAGCTTGGACAGAGTCTGCAACAACTTCGGCTCCTCCTCCAGCAGGTAGAGCGCGACCTCGGGGTGGAGCCGGACCGTGAGCTGCCGCTCCCGGTGCTCGTGGGCCGCGCGCTTGAGCGCCCGTTCCAGGCGCCGGGCCACGACCTCGGGGGTGAAGACCCGCCCGCTGGCGGCGCAGGTGGGGCAATCGGTGGTCATCGAGTGCCAGAGCGACGGGCGCACCCGTTGGCGGGTCATCTCCACCAGCCCCAGCTCCGAGACCGCCAGGGCCTTGGTCCGGGCCCGGTCGCGCCCGAGATGGGTCCGCAGCTCCTGCAGCACTTTTTCCCGGTTCGACCGGGTCTCCATGTCGATGAAGTCGCAGACGATGATGCCGCCGATGTCGCGGAGCCGGATCTGGCGGGCGATCTCCCGGGCCGCCTCGAGGTTGGTCCGGAGAATCGTCTTCTCCGGATCCTTCTTGCCGGTGTAGCGGCCGGTGTTGACGTCGATACTGATCAAGGCCTCGGTCGGCTGGACGATCAGCGACCCGCCGGTGGGCAGCTCCACCCGGGCCTTGAACAGGTCCCGGATCTCCGATTCGATGTCGAACTTGTCGAACAGCGGCGTGGCCTCGGTATACATGTGCACCCGGCCGATCAGCTCCGGGTCGATCTGGCTCAGGTACTGCTCGATCTCGTTGTAGAGCTCGCGCGAATCGACGTGGAGCGCGTCCACCTTGGCGCTAAAGAGATCCCGGATGATGCCGCGGGTGAGGCTGGTCTCCCGCTGGAGCAGCGCCGGCGCCCGCCGGACGAAGGTCTTCTTGCGGTTGATTTTCCGCCAAAGCGCCAGCAGCGACTCGATCTCCCGGCGGAAGTGCTCCTCGGTGACGCCTTCCGCCACCGTCCGGACGATGACCCCGCCCGAGTCCTTGGGCAGCAGCTTGGTCACCATCTCGCGCAGCTTCGAGCGCTGCTCGCGGCTCTCGATCTTCCGGCTCACCCCCACCTTGGAGGCGTACGGCATGTAGACCAGGAAACGGCCCGGGAGGGAGATCTGGGCGGTCACCCGGCAGCCCTTGGTGCTGATGGGCTCCTTGGTGACCTGGACGGGCAGGGTCTGGCCCTTCTTGAGGATGTCCTGAATGTTGGGCACCGCCCGCCGGGGGGAGATCTCCCGCTGGCGAGCCTCGCCCCCGGCGGCAGGACGCTCGGTGGCCGCCGCGCCGCCGTTGGGCCGGCCGCGGCGGCGGCGGTCCCGCCCGCGCCAGCCGGCCTTGCGCTCGCCCGCGGGCTCCTCGGCCACGACCGCTTCCCCGCCCTCCTCGACGGCCGGGGCCTCGCTCTCGCCGTCGGGCTCCTCCTCGGCCTCCTCGCCGGGATCCTCGTCCTCGTCGGGCTCGAGCAGGTCGGAGGCATGCAGGAAGGCGCTCTTCTCCAGACCGATGTCGACGAAGGCCGCCTGAATGCCCGGCAGCACCGCCTCGACCCGTCCGAGGTAGATGTCGCCGACCGTGCGGCGATGGTCGGGGCGGTCGACGAGGAGCTCGACGAGGCGGTCGTCTTCCAGGATGGCCACGCGGGTTTCCCGCTGGCTCCCGTTGATCAGGATCTCGCGCTTCAAGTGATGACCTCAGCCACGGTGGGGCGCCAACACGCGCCTCCGAGCCCGCTCGCCGCGGCATGCCTGGGAATGGACTTCGGTCTTGCGGCGACGCGCCGGCCCGGGGGCGCGCCCGGTGGTAGCCGGGCCCGCGAGGGGACGCGTCAGCACTCGCGCCAATTATATGTCGCGTCGAAGCTTAGGGCCACTCAGTCC
>JBBRGH010000422.1:0-3032 GCA_038240915.1 Gemmatimonadales bacterium
CGGTGAGCTGGCGCAGGCTCTGGCTCCGGCTGGCCAGCGCGTCGCTGATCGCGGAGCGGGTGGCCCGGAGCGCCCGGGCGGAGGCGGCGGCGGCCGTCTCGTCCGCCCGGTTCCGGGTGACCAGCAAGGCCGAGCCCAGCGCCGCCACCACCACCAGGGCGGTGCCGACGAAGATCTTTCGCCCGAGCGGCATCTTCAGTATCTCCGCCCCTGCTGCTGATACGGCTGGCCGAACTTGTTGAGGTGCGGTTTGAAGCGGTATCCTCGCGCGTCGAGCTCGAGGGCCACATTGCCGAGGCCGGCGGGGGGCACGTCCACCGGCCGGTTCACTTCCGAGGCGCGCTCGTGCCACGCGTGGAGGACGGAGTGGCCGGGGGGCACCGCCGCCAGGGTGAACGACCCGTCACCCGATGGCTGGGCGAAGTACGGGCCGTCCCGCACCACGATCAGCGCGCTCATCTGCGCGTGCACGTTGCAGTACACGCGGACGATCCCCGGCCGCTCCAGCCGGATGGACCGGGCCTGCCCGCGGCCGTAGAGGCCGAGGTCGAACGGCTGCGCCTCGGAGAGCGAAAAGACGTTGTGGTTGAATGGATCGTGATTCGGGAAGGCGACCGTCGAACCGACCGGCACCACCAGCACATGCGGCGAGAAGGCCTTCTCGGCGGTGGATATTTCCGCCTCGATCGGGACGACCTTTCCCCCGCCCCCGTCGAGCCAGACAACCGCCTGCCCTACGTCGTCGCCCGACCGGTTGCCCTTCTCGAGCAGTGTCAGCCGGCCGCGCAGGTCGGCCGCGGGCGGTCCGGCGGCCGCAAGCGGCAAGGCGGCGAGCGTCGAGACGATCAGCACCACTCGGCGGAACCGCTCGCCCCGCTGTACATTGGCCGGCATACCCCCAAGGTTACCGTCGGCCCTGAGGAGCGTCAACGCGACCCTGCCACGGACGGCGCCATGCCATCGCTCGCCCGGACCCTCCGCTCGATTATCACGCTCGCGGCCTGCGCCGCCCCCGCCGCGGCGCAGGATCCGGGCGCGACCGCCCCGGAGATTCAGGCCCAGGTGCACGGCCTGATCCTGCTGAACGCCTTCGCCAATGACAAGGCAGTCAACAACAGCGACGTTCCCCAGTTCGTTCTTCCTCCCCCACCCGCCGGCGGAGTGCCCGCGAGCGGCGCCGGCGCCACGCTGCGCCAGTCGCGGCTCACGGTCACCGCGCTGGTCCCGGAGTTCGCCGGGGGGCAGCTGACAGGGGAGCTCGATGTGGACGTGTTTGGCGGCCAGCAGCCGTCCACCGGCGGCCGGACGTTTCCCCTGGTCCGCCTCCGCCGCGCCTTTGCGGTGCTCCAGCGCGGGCGGCTGAGCCTGTTCGCCGGCCAGGAGGCACCGCCGATCGTGGAGATCAACCCCGCCTCCCTCGCGAGCATCGGGATCCCCGATTTCGCCGGCGCCGGCAACCTCTGGCTCTGGATTCCCCAGCTTCGTCTCGGCGCCCAGGTCGCCCAGGTCGGTCCAGTCCGCCTCGGCCTGGAGGGTGCCGTGCTCGCCCCCACCTCGGGCGACGCCCAGACGGCGTTCTTCACTCAGCCCGACATCGCCGAGCGGAGCAGCCGGCCGTACCTCCAGGGACGGGTCCGGGCCCGCTGGGGTGCGGGCAGCGACCAGGGCGAGGTGAGTCTGGGCGGTCACTATGGCTGGCTGGCCGTGGGGCCGTCACGCCGGGTAGCCTCGCGCGCGCTGGCGCTGGGCGTCTGGACGCCGCTGGCCGCGGGAGTCGAGCTGCGGGGGGAGGCATACGTCGGCCAGGCCCTCGCCGGCCTGGGCGGCGGCGGGATCGGCCAGAACTTCGGACTCGACAGCGTGGCGGTGGCCACGACGGGTGGCTGGGTGCAGCTCAACGCCAGGCCGGCGCCCGCCTGGGAGATCGGCGCGGGAGCCGGACTCGACGATCCCCACGACGCCGATCTGGTTCAGGCCGGCCAGCGACTTCGCAATCTCGCGGTCGAGGGTCACGCGAGCTGGCGGCGGGCGCCGGTGGTGCTGGGAGCCGAGGTGCGGCTGCTGCGGACCCGCTACGGCGCCGGCCTGGGCACGGTCCCGGCCACCCACGTCAACCTCGCGGCCGGCTTCGAATTCTGAGAGCGGTCAGACTCCGTCGGGCGCTGGCTCCGCAAAGGCGGGGGAGGGCGAAGAGGCTCCGTCGAGGCCCGGAGGCAGCGGCTCATCCACCTGGGCGGTAAGCTCGTCCGCCGCCACCCGCGCCTGCACCCGCTGCATCACCATCTGCGCCGCGCTCGCCGGCAGGCCGAACTCACGGACGTAGTGATCGGCGGTGGCGTTCACCGGCATCACGCCCCGCAGCAGCCACGCCAGCTCGAGCACGTTCTCCACGTGAGTCGAAACGACAGCCTCGGCCGCGCGGGAGCCGGCCATCCGCGCCAGCTCCAGGGTGCGTTCGTGATACCGCCGGCGGTAGCGGTTGTGCTCGAGCACCAGGTCGAGCCGGAGCCGGCCCCACCCCGAGAGGACAGGCAGCTCCATGGTCGGCGGAAGCGCTCGGAGGTCGAGCGCGGTCAGGGTCCGGGAGCGCACCACTTCATGCATCCCGTCCGAAACGGCGGTCACTTGAAAGTAGAGATCCAGCCCCTCCAGCACCGAAATTCTGGGGGCGAACTCGGTGACGAACTGCAGCGACTGCCTGGTGTGGGTGTCGACGAGCGCTTCCCAACTGGCCGCGTATCCCACGCGGACCTGGAGGTGCAGTGCATCGGGGATCCGA
Source organism: Gemmatimonadales bacterium (assembly GCA_038240915.1). Taxonomy (GTDB): domain Bacteria; phylum Gemmatimonadota; class Gemmatimonadetes; order Gemmatimonadales; family GWC2-71-9; genus CAVVWJ01. Next base: position 2,780 of record JBBRGH010000422.1, read on the forward strand.
CGCAGCGACATCTGGCTGGGAACTGTCATCGGGCGACTCCGGGAAATGCGCCGAGCCGCGTGCGGCCGCACGCGGCAGGTCGGCTACGCGGAGCAGAGCAATATCCAGTCCCCCGTCCCCGGCGGCGGCCGGCCGCCGGACGGCCGTCCCGGCCCTCTGAAGACGGCTCCGTATTACCAGAATTCACAATGACTTAGGAGGCAGGATCCGGGCGAGTCTTCACCGCGGGTGGAGGGCGGCCTCGCGCCTGGCG
>JBBRGH010000423.1:0-3028 GCA_038240915.1 Gemmatimonadales bacterium
GTCGCCCGACCGGCTGCTGATCGGCGCGCGGCCCCGGCCCCACGATCCGCTGGCCGACACCCTCGCGGGCGAGGCGGATGTGGGCGTCCTGCTCATCGATCTCGCGACCCGGCGCCGGATACGGATCAACGGGCGGGCGGCCCCGGCCGGCGAAGGCATCGAGGTCCGGACCCGGGAGGTCTACGCCAACTGCCCCAAGTACATTCAGCCGCGATCGGTGCGGCTGCCGGCGGAGGATCCGGCGCGTGCGGCGATCGTGCGGCGCGGCGTCGCGCTGACCCCAGCGCAGGCCGATCTCCTCGCGGCCGCCGGCACCTTGTTCCTGGCCAGCCGGCATCCGACCGCCGGGGCGGACGTGTCGCATCGGGGCGGTGCGCCGGGGTTCGTGGACGTGGCCGCCCCGGACCGGCTCCGGATTCCCGACTACTCCGGCAACATGATGTTCAACACGCTGGGCAACCTCGCGGCGTCCCCCGAGGCCGGCCTGCTCCTGGTGGACTTCGCCCGGGGCGACACGCTGCAACTGAGCGGGCGGGCCACGATCGACTGGGATCCGGCCGCGCGGGCGAGGCTGCCGGGAGCCGAGCGGGTGGTGGAGTTCGCGATCGAGCGGGTGTCGAGATTCAGGGAGGATGAGAATCCGGGTGGAGCGATGGCCAGGTCACGCGACGCCAGCTCGACTGGGACTACCCGTCCTTGAGCCGGTAGCCGACGCCCGGCTCGGTCAGCAGCAGCCGAGGCCGCGCAGGGTCGGCCTCGATCTTCTGCCGCAGTTGCGCCAGGTAGACCCGGACGTAGTGCGCCTGGTTGAGGTAGTTCGCGCCCCAGACCTCCTTCAGCAGCTGCCGGTGGGTCAGCACCTTGCCGGCCTGCCGCACCATCGTCGCCAGCAGCTTGTACTCGGTCGGCGTGAGGTGGACCTCCTCACCCGCCCGCCACACGCGCCGATTGGGGAGGTCCACCGTGAGCTCGCCCGACTGGAAGATCGGCTCGGGCGCGGCGCCGGGCGGCGTGGCCGCGTGGCGGAGTGCCACCCGGATCCTGGCCAGCAGCTCGTCCACGCCGAAGGGCTTGGTGAGGTAGTCGTCGGCGCCGAGGTCGAGCGCCTTGACCTTGTCCTCTTCGCGCCCCCGGGCGGAGATGACGATGATGGGCGTGCCGCTCCACTCGCGGAGCTCGCGGGTCACGTCGAGCCCGTCGCGGTCGGGCAGGCCGAGGTCGAGCAGGATGACGTCGGGATTGCGGGCGGCCGCGTGGGCCAGACCCTCCTTCGCCGTGGCCGCCTCGACCAGCCGGTAGTCGTTGGCGTCGAGGGCTGTGCGGAGAAAGCGCCGCATCTGCGGCTCGTCTTCGATCAGGAGGACGAGGGGGGCAGGGCGGTCCATGCGGTCTCCTCGGCGACGAGCTGGGGCGGCGTGCCCGTGATGGGAAGCGAAAAGCGGAAGATGGCACCGCCGCCGGCGCGGTTCTCGGCCCAGATCCGCCCGCCGTGGGCGGTGATGATGCCGCGGCAGATGGTGAGGCCGAGCCCGATGCCGCCTCCGCTGGTACCGCCGCGATGGAACTTCCGGAAGATGGCCTCCTCCTCGCCCGGCGGCAGGCCCGGGCCCCGGTCGCCGACCCAGGCGATCACCTCGCCCGCGCGACTCTCGGCGCCGATGTCGATCGCGGTGCCGGGCGGCGTGTGCCGCGAGGCGTTCTCCAGCAGGTTGACGAAGACCTGCTCCAGCAGGATCTCGTCGATCGGCACCAGCGGCAGGTCCGCGGGAAAGCGGGTCGTCACCGGGTGGCCCGCGAGCTGGTCCTCGGTCCGGAGCAGGGCCACGCCGGCCACATCGGGCAGCAGCTGCCACTCCTTCTGGGCCTGCAGGGTGCCCGATTCGACCCGGATCATGTCGAGCAGGTTCGCCACCAGCCGTCCCATCCGGTGCGACTCCTGGACGATGGTCGTGGCCAGATCGCGTCGGGCGGCCGCGTCGGGCTCGGTGTCCTGCAGCAGGGTGCTGGCGGCGCCTTCGATCGAGGCGAGCGGGGTCCGCATGTCGTGCGAGAGCGAGCTCAGGAGCGCCGTCCGGAGGCGCTCGGCCTCGACCTCGACCTCCGACTCCCGGCTTCGCTCCACCAGCGCCAGCCGCTCGAGCGCTACCGCCGTCTGTCCGGCCAGCGACTCGAGCAGGCGGCGCCGGGCCGGATCGCGGAACGCCGCGGGGTCCTGGAGCGAGAGGCCGAGCACGCCCATCGCCCGGCCCGAGGACGGCAGTGGCAGATACAGCGCCGCCGCGCCCGGGAGCGTCGCGGTGCCGTGCCCGGCCGCCTCGACGTGGTCGAAGCTCCACTGGGCCACCGCCCGTTCGCGCTCGTCGAGCGGCTGGGCCGGCGCCGTCGGGTGCACCGCCCCGGCCGCGTCGGGCAGCAGGGCGACGGCGTCCAGCGCAAAGGTGTCCTGCAGGCTCCGGAGGACGGCGGCCACCACGGCGGCCCGGTCGCCGGCCGTGGCCAGCCCGCGGCTCAGCGCGTAGAGCGCCGCGGTCCGCTGCTCGCGCTCGCGGGCGGCGTCGGCCTGGCTCCGGATCCGGCCCGTGAGATTCCCCATCACCAGCGCCACGACCAGCATCACCCCGAAGGTGAGCACGTAGCGCACGTCAGTCACCGAGAAGGTGTAGAACGGGTGCACGAAAAAGAAGTCGAACGAGGCGATCCCCACCAGCGACGCCGCCAGCGCGGGGCCTCGCCGGAACCGGGACGCCGCCACCACCACGGCCAGCAGATAGAGCATGGCCGCATCGATCGGCGGCACGAGGGCGCCCACGCGCCGGGCCAACAGCCCGACCACGGTCGGCACCACGGCGATCGCGGCGGCGGCGGCGTACTCGCGGGCGGTGGAAGGCCGGATGGCCGGCGCCAGTCGGGCCGGCTCCTTCTCGTCCGCCTCGGCGCTCAGCGCCAGCAGCTCGATCCCGCCGCTCCCCCGGACCAGCGCGTCGAGCAAGGAGCCCTGGAGCCGGTCGCGCCAACGAGGGCGGCGCGT
>JBBRGH010000424.1:0-3006 GCA_038240915.1 Gemmatimonadales bacterium
GGGACCAGGCGTCGAGCACCACACAGCAGTACAGCTTGCCTTCTCGTGTCGGATGCTCGGTGATGTCAGTCATCCACAGCTGGTTAGGTCCAAGGCGACGGAAGTCTCGCGGCACGAGGTCTTGGGTGGTCGCCCTGTGCAGGAGGTTCGGCTTAGCCCGCCGGCGTTTCGGCAGGCCGCTGATCCCTAGCTCGGCCATGACCGCCCCGATTAGCTTCTTGTTGACGGTTTGGCCGTAGCCGTCGGCTAGCTCGGCGCGGATCCGCCGCCATCCGTATGTGCCTCGGGAGCGAACGTGGATCTCAGTGATCACGTCAGCCAACCAGGCTCGCCGGATCGACCGCCGGCTCGGCGGCAGCGACCGCCACCGGAAGAACCCTGACGGCGCGACTGCGTGCAGCCGGCACACCCGTTTCGTGCCGTGTCCTTCACTGGCCAAGGTCTCGACCATCCCAAAGAGGTCTTTTGGGCGCACCACCCGGCCCCCGTCGAACAGCTCCGTGGCGCGCTTTACGGTGGCCAGCTCGGCCTCCAGCTCGACGATCCGGCGCTTCGCGGCGCGCAGTTCGGCCGACTCGACCGTAGATGTGCCCGCCAACTCGCCACGGTCGATCCGGTCCTGGCGGACCCAGCGGAACACGGTGCTTTCCGGCACCTCGAGCGCCGCCGCCACCTCGACCGCCGACCGGCCAGCACGCACCCGCTCCACCACCATCGCCCGGAACTGCGGCGCATACGAATGCGGCATCTGTCTCCTCCTGGACAGCCGCCATTCTCACCAAGCGGGTCCAATCAGAGGGGAACAGATCATCAGACCCACCGCCGATCCTTCAAATCGACGAGCCCACTCAATGCAAGCGACCTCGTGTCGCACCATCTACCGGATGCCCTTCGTGCGTGCTGATGTTGGTCCCTAGACAAGACCGATTCTTCAACACCACAAGGGCATTCCGGGTCTACGACCCGCTCATCACCTCGGGTTGGACGGTGGATCGAGGCTAAGGTCGCCGCCGCGGCGGCCGCCGAGGGCGACGGCTGACGGGAGGGACGACGCTCTGGCACCCCTCCGGTGACGGAGCGTCGTGCTGTAAGTGCGCAGCCCGCACCGGTGGCGCGGTCACCCGCGCAAGACCACCTTCGGTTGGCCCGGGGGACCACCACGCCCCCGCGCTACCACGACCGCTTCAACCAGGGTGTCGAGCGTGGCAGTTGCGTCAGTCCGCCGCCATTGGGACACGATCGTCAACGTCCGGAGCTGCCGCCGGGCGAGCGCGTCCCCTTGCCGTCCGGAAGGCAGTTCTGGGCGGTCGCTATCGCGAGCAGAGGTTGGCTGCTGGTCGGTGAACGAAAGCCCCGGGCTGCCGTCTCTGCGCGGGTGTACTGGCGCTTGCGGACCCACACCCGCAACGGCACGTCCCCGTGCGGCAGATCCTTCATAGGGGTCGTCGGACGGTCCTTGATCAGGCCGATAGCACCCGCAGGCGGGACAGCTGCCCTCGATCGCGAGTCTCCACCAGCACCCGGCGGGCGCCGTCGGGCTCGAGCGACACCTCCCAAGCGCGGAATGCCGGAAGGCCGGCAGCGCGAACTACAGCGTCCGAACGGTCGGACATGGGGCTTGTGGCCTTTCAGCTGGACGGCGCAGGAACCACCAGCGTGTCGAGGCCACGAGCCTCGTACGATCAGGAGACCCCGCTCAAGTGCGAAAACTCTATCGCTTGGTGCGCCCGCGGACCGCGAGTATGGCCAGACCGACGAGCAGTGGGGCCAGAAGGCGCAGGGCGATATCGAGGGCTGTTCCGGCGCCGGTGGTCTGCAGAATCGGGGTGCCGGGGGTACGGGTCAGCGTGAGGCTTTCCCGGGCGGAAAACTCCAGCGCAGTTCCGAGAGGAATCGCAGCGCTGTGGTTAGGATTCACGCCGCGCTTAGTGCTCGGCGCATACCGGAAGTCGCCTGTTCGCAGGTCGACGGACGACACCTGCTGAGGGGGGTCCGGTAGGTGCGCGAAGACCGGCATGGTGAACAGGGCAGCGCATGTCACAAGCAGGAGGGTGAGCGCGGTTAGCGCGCGCCATGCCCGCAGTCCGTACCCCGATGTGGTCCAGTAGGCGTCCAGCAGTCTGCGCTCTGCCCATGAGGATCGCGGGACGATGGCGTTACCGTCGTTGTTGCTCTGGTGGCGGCGTCTCCGTGCGGCGAGGCGCCGCATCTCCATCTCCCCGTAGTAGAAGTCCGCTGCCCCCGGCTCGTCTTTGGAGTCCTCCAGCCCTTTGCGCAGATCGCGATAGATTCCGGCAATCTCGAGCGCCGTCGGCACCGCACGGCCCGGCACAGCGGCGTCAGTGGTGGAGGCTGCTGGCCACCCTGGTGTGTGTGTTTCGCGCCATTGCGCTTCTTCGTAGATGACGCGGCGTCGGGTGAACGGAGGCCAGGTGCGCCCGGACCGGGCGGGTGGCCGCTGGTGATCGGCTATCTCTATGGAGCCGATTCGGAAGGTGCAGGTCGCGTCGATACGCACCTTGTCGAGGCCGTGCGCGCCGGCGAACGCACAGTTTTCAAGGTTGATCCCGGACAGGACCAAGTCGCCGACTGTGGCGCGGCATAGAGACACAGCCCGGGTTTGTCCGACGTCCTCGGACCCTAGCTTTTCTTCCAGCCGCTGCACGAGCTGGAAGGCCGCCTTCTTCGCCGTCCAACGTGCCTGCTCAGCTGGCGAAAGTTCGGGGAAGTCCTCTGGGGGTTCACCCGGATCGTTGCGTTTAGGGATGGACAGCTCGGACGCGGAGTGCGTGACGATGCTGCGCCGTAGGAACTCGGCATCCGTCAGGTCGACAGCTCCGACGCGGCCGAGGAGGTGCACACCCTCTAGTGTCGCGTGAGCGTGTTAACTTTACCCCTGGGGTCGTTTCCGGGACAATGACTTATGCCGTTGACTGTGTGCCTGCAGGTGCCGCCACCCGACCGTGAGGTGCTGAGTTCCTGGATCCGATCGCCCTCGATCCGGGC
>JBBRGH010000425.1:0-3003 GCA_038240915.1 Gemmatimonadales bacterium
CGGACCTCGGCGTCGTCGGGAACGATCGTAAAGGCAGCGAGCAGATCGGCGGGCCGCGTCCGCCGGCCGGTTTCCCGGACAAAGAGGTAGCGTCGGGGCGTGGCGCGCCGCTCGCGACGCGGCGCTCACGACGCGCTCACGACGCGCTCACGCCCTGAGCTGATCGGCGATGGAGCGGGTCTGGTCGGTGACGCGGTCGCCCGTGTGGAGCGTGGTGACCGTCTCCACCAGCACGATCCAGCACTCCTCCTGGGCCACCGGGTGGTGCTCCACGCCGCGGGGGACCACGCAGCACTGCCCCGGCCCGAGCTCGACCACATGATCGCGAAATTCCAGGCGGAGGCGGCCGCGCAGCACCCAGAAGAGCTCGTCCTCCGCCCCGTGCTGGTGCCAGTCCATTTCGCCCAGCAGGCGGGCGACCTTCACGTACTGATCGTTGACCTGGGCGACGACCTTGGGTGACCAATGGTCCGTGACCCGGGCAAACTGGGCCAGCAGATCGATCGCCTGGGCGGTGGGCAGCGGGGATGGTTCCATGGCTCGGCTCCTGTGCGCGGCACTGCCTGGCGTGGGACCGCCCTCAGGGGCAGGCCGCTCGCCGGTAGGGGAAATCGACCCCGCGCAATCGGCCGTTCCGGATGCCCTCGATGCGGGCCACGAGCGAGTCAGGGCCTCGACTGCGGTAGCTGACCCGCTGCGGAAAGTCGTGCACCAGATTTTCGAAGGTTACCGCCGAGTCCGAGACCGTGAGGCTCTCGAACTCGGCGGGCGGCTGCCGGGCGGGCGTCGCGGCATATACCAGATGACCCGAGCGCTCGAACACGGCCACCTGCTCATACTCCCGCAGCGAGTCGTTGACGACCGTCCGGCTGATGCCGAGCATCAGTCCGGCCCGCGGCCGCATCCACTGTTCCTCGATCAGACGCGGACCATCCGCCTGCTCCCAGCATCCGGCCAGCCAGCCGAGCTGGGTCACCGTGGGCGCGGCCTGCGCCGATGCGGACGGCGGCGCCAGGCAGAGCAGCAGCAGGGCCGACGCGGCGGAAGAGCGAATCATCAGAAAATCCCCTGGCAAAGGATGGCTGGCCCCGCAAGATGGCGCGGGCCCCCGGAAGGGTCTAGCCTTCGGGGAACCCCGATCCGGAGCTCGTTCGTGCGTCCAGAAGATCTTCGCTCCCTGCAAGCCCCGCTCAAGGATGCGTATCGCGCCGAGCCCGAGCGGGCGCTGGTCACTCTCCGCGCCGCCGGCCGACTGGACGAGGCGGCGGTCAGCTGTCATGTCGACACCGGGCGCGCGCTGGTGGAAGCCGGCCTTCACCCGGCGACCGGGGGCACCGGACTGGAGGCCTGCTCGGGCGATCTGCTGCTCCAGGCACTCGTGGCCTGTGCCGGGGTGACGCTTCGGGCCGTGGCCACCGCACTGGCGCTGCCCCTCCGCGGGGGCGAGGTCCGGGCGGAAGGCGACCTGGATTTCCGCGGCACGCTCGGCGTGAGCAAGGACGTCCCGGTCGGGTTCGCCGCCATCCGGCTCCAGTTCGTCCTCGACACCGACGCGAGCGCCGAGCAGCTGGCCACGCTCGAGCGGCTGACGGAACGGTACTGCGTCGTGCTGCAGACTCTCCGCACCCCGCCGGCGCTGAGCGTGCGCACCACGGCCTGAGCCTCAGGCCGGGAGCCAGAGCGCGGGCAGATCGCGGACGGATTCGAGCAGATGGGTGTGGGGGGCGGCGGCCAGGATGGGCGCGGTCGGGCGCGCCGGTCAGCACCCCGTTCCGCCGGCGGGCGCCGCACGGTGGTGCCCGCCAGGTCGCAGACGACCAGTTCAGGCCGCGGCGGGATCGGCACCGAGGGCATAATGCGCCAGCACGCGGCGGATCCGGCCCTGGCCGTCGAACTCGAAGCACTCGGCGCCCACCAGGCCCTGAATGCTCTGGTAGTGAAGCACGAGGCTCCGGGCGCCGGCGTACGCCCGGAACAGGGTGAAGTGAAGCTCCGGGTAGCGAGCCAGCGCGGCGCCCCAGTATTCCCGCAGCCGGTGCTTCCCGCGCACCGTCGTCTGCCCCGGGCCCATCACCGCCTCGACCAGCGGGGAGGTGACCTCGACGTCGTCGGTGTAGTGCCCGAGCACCTGCTCCAGGTCGTGGCTGTTCCAGGCGGCGATCCACACGCTGGCGAACTCCTGCGCTTCGGCTTCGGTCATGCATCCCCTTTCGGGCTCATCCGCCCTCGGCCACGGGCTCGGAGAAGCGGCTGCAGTCCACCGTCAGCTTCACGGCGCCGCCCGCCGCGTCCCATCCCTCGACGACCAGTGTGCCACTCTGGCCCCTGGGGCTGACCCGCCCGGTGCCTGAGCCTTTGAGGGCGGCGCCTTTGACCGTCAGATTGAGGTAGCTGAGCGTGCCGCCGTCGTCGCTCACGCGGGCGCTCCACATGGCGGCCGGGACTTCGTAGATCGACGCGTCCTCGGTGTGCTGACACTCGCCGAGGCCGGCGCAGCGGTACGACCCGCCGGCCACCTCGGCGGCCGGCGGCAGTAGCTCGAGGACATGGGCCTCCCGGTCCGCATCCCTCAGCCGGAGGCCGCCCGGCACGCGCAGCGGGTCGGCGAAGGCCCGATCGGGCTCCTCAGGAGAGAGTAGACCATCCCGGGCCGCCTGCCAAGCGTCGGTCGGGCCGAGGCACGCTCAGCGGCGCAGGCTCAGCAGGAGCACGCCGGCGCCGACGCAGGCGATGCCGAGCCAGTCGCGGACAGACGGGCGCTCGCCCAGCACCGCGACGGCAAAGAGCGCGACCAGCACGACGCTGAGCTTGTCGATCGGCGCGACCCGCGAGGCCTCGCCCACCTTGAGCGCGCGAAAGTAGCAGACCCAGCTCGCCCCGGTCGCGAGACCCGACAAGGTGAGAAAGAGCAGCGCGCGGCCGGGCACCTGGGCCGGGTTCTGCCATTTCCCCGTGCCGACCACCAGCGCGCCCAGCACGGCGAGAATGACGACGGTACGGAAG
>JBBRGH010000426.1:0-2980 GCA_038240915.1 Gemmatimonadales bacterium
GTGGCCTGCGTTGCCTGAGCGAGGGGATCCCGGCCGGCGCCGGCAGATTCTGGACCACGCGCGAGGCCATGTACGCACTGGTGGAGTCGCTCGACCGCGCCAGCCACCGGCCGATCTCGGCCCGCGCCTTCTCCGAGATGCGGGATGCCGGGATCACCACGGTCGGCGAGTTCCACTACGTCCACCACGAGCGCCCCGGCGACTTCGCGCTCGATGAGGCGATCGTGGAGGCCGCCAGCGACGCCGGCATCCGCCTGGTGCTGCTCTACTGCTATTACGCCACCGGCGCGCCGGGCCGGCCGCTCGCCGGCGGCCAGCGCCGCTTCGCCACCGCCAGCCCGGATGAGTTCTGGCGCCAGGTGGACCGGATGGCCGGGCGGCTGGCCGCGCCGTCGGCGACGCTGGGCGTCGCGCCCCACAGCATCCGCGCCGCCAGCCCGCCGGAGATCGCCGAGATCCATCGGGAGGCGGTTCGCCGGGGGCTCCCGGTCCACCTCCACGTCGAGGAGCAGCGGCGCGAGATCGAGGAGTGCCTCGCCGCCTACGGGCAGACGCCGATGGCGGCCATTCTCGACGCGGTCGAGGACGCGCCCTTCACCGCGGTGCACTGCACCCATACCGCCGCCGCGGACATGGCCCGGTTTCTGGCGGCCGGCGGCACGGTCTGCCTCTGTCCGCTGACCGAGGGCAACCTGGGCGACGGGATCCCGGCGCTGGCACAGGCGCACGCGGCCGGTGGGCGGCTCGCCATCGGGACCGACAGCAACAACCGGCTGGCGATGCTGGAGGAGATGCGCTGGATCGAGTACGGCCAGCGGCTCCGGGGCGAGCTCCGGGGCGCGCTGCCCGACGCCAGGGGCGAGGTGGCGCCCTCGCTGCTCGCCGCGGCCACGCTCGGCGGGGCCCAGGCCCTCGCCCTGCCCGTGGGGCGGATCGCCCCGGGTCACTGGGCCGACTTCGCGGCGATCGACCTGACCGCTCCTGCGCTGGCCGAGGTGCCGCCCGAGCGGCTGCTGCCGGCGCTGGTGTTCGGGGCGGGGAACGAGGCGATCGCCGGCACGTACGTCGGGGGACGCTGGCGGGCGTCCCGAGGCGCCGACCGCCGCTAGCCGGCGAGGCCGCATGCCCGAGCTGCCGGACATCGCCGTCTACCTCGACTGCCTGGCCCCGAGAATCCTGGGCCAGCCGCTCGAACGGCTCACGGTCCGGAACCCGTTCGTGCTCCGCTCGGTCAGCCCAGCGCCCGGCGACCTCCAGGGCAGCCGCGTGGACGGCCTCCGCCGGATGGGAAAACGTCTCGTGCTGGCGCTCGAGGGCGAGCGGTTCGTGGTCATCCACCTGATGATCGCCGGCCGGCTCCGCTGGCTCGCGGCGGGGGGCAAGGCCGCCGGCCGGCAGGCCCTGGCGCTGTTCGAGTTCCCCGCGGGCACTCTGGTGCTGACCGAAGCGGGGACGACGCGGCGGGCCTCGATCCACCTGGTGCAGGGCGAAGCCGGCCTGGCGCCGTTCGAGCGGGGCGGCCTGGAAGTGCTGACGTCCGAACGCGACGCCTTCGCCGAGCGGCTGACCAGCGAGAACCACACGCTCAAGCGCGCGCTGACCGATCCCCGGCTGTTCAGCGGCATCGGCAACGCCTACTCCGACGAAATCCTCCATCGGGCTCGGCTCTCGCCGCTGGCACTCACCCGGAAGCTCGATCCCGGCGAGATCGAGCGCCTGTTCGCCGCGACCCGGGAAACCCTGGTGGACTGGACCGCCCGGCTCCGCGCCGAGGTCGGCGAGGGATTCCCGGACAAAGTCACCGCGTTCCGCGAGGGCATGGCCGTCCACGGGCGCTACGGACAGCCCTGCCCGGTCTGCGGGACCAAGGTGCAGCGGATCCGCTACGCGTCCAACGAGACCAACTACTGCGCTCGCTGTCAGACCGGCGGCCGCCTGCTGGCCGACCGCGCGATGTCCCGGCTGCTGCATCAGGATTGGCCCCGCTCGATCGACGACCTGGACTAGCGCCGTCCCGGAGGCGTATGACCGCGAGCCCTCCCACTCCGCTCCCCCCGACCAGCATCCGCTGGCGCATCTGCGCGCTCATGGTGGTGGTGAGCTTCGTGGCCTACCTCCTCCGGACGAACATGTCCGTCGCCGGCGTGGCGATGTCGGCCGAGCTCGGCCTCTCGCACGTGCAGCTGGGGGCGGTGCTCGCGGCGTTCGCCTGGGGCTACGCCCTGTTCCAGTTTCCGGGCGGAGTGGTGGGCGACGTGCTCGGCGCCCGGCGTGCGCTGACCGCTGTCGTCCTCCTCTGGGGCCTCCTCAACCTGCTGGTGGCCTTCGTGCCCGGCACGGTGGCCGGGTCCGCCACGACCGTCGTCCTGCTCCTGGTGGCGCTCCGGTTCCTCATGGGCGCGGCGCAGGCCACGCTCTTTCCGATCATCGGCGGCGGCACCACCGGCTACTGGTTTCCCGTCTCCGGCTGGGCGTTCCCCAACTCGCTGCAGAACTTCGGCGCCACCTTCGGCGCGGCGGCGGCCGGGCCGCTGATCGCCTGGCTGATGAGCCGGTTCGGCTGGCGGGCCTCGTTCCTCCTCACCGTCCCCGCGGCGATCCTCTGTGCCGCGCTGTGGTGGTGGTACGTGCGCGATCGCCCGGCCGAGCACCCGGCGGTGAACGAGGCCGAGCGGCGGCTGATCGAGGCCGGCCGAACCGCCTCGAGCCTGGCCCGGCCCGTGGCGGGCGAGTGGCGGGTGGTGATCCGGAACCGCCAGATCCAGCTGCTCACCGCCGGCTACTTCTGCGTCAATTATCTGTTCTACTTCTTCTTCAACTGGCTGTTCGTGTACCTGATCGAGAATCGCGGATTCCAACTGCTGGAAGGCGGCTGGTATTCGGCGATTCCCTGGATGGTGGGCGCCGTCGGGGCGGTCTGGGGAGGCTGGCTCTGCGACCGGCTGTGGAAGCGTCTGGGCCCGCGGCGCAGCTGCCGCTG
>JBBRGH010000427.1:0-2975 GCA_038240915.1 Gemmatimonadales bacterium
GGGGCTCAAGCCGGTGCTGCTGGTGAGCCTGCTGCAGCGCGGCGACATCAAGCAGGCGCTGGTCTTCACCCGCACCAAGCATCGCGCCAACCGGCTGCAGGCCTTCCTCGTCAAGCACGGCATCAAGGCGGAGCGCATCCACGGCAACCGCTCGCAGGCGCAGCGGACCGACGCGCTGGCCGGCTTCAAGGACGGCCGCTACCGGGTGCTCGTGGCCACCGACATCGCCGCCCGGGGAATCGACGTCGAAGAGCTGGGCCACGTGGTCAATTTCGATGTGCCCACCGCGCCCGAGGACTACATCCACCGGGTGGGCCGCACCGCCCGGGCCGAAGCCACTGGCGACGCCTTCACCTTCGTCGCCCCGGAAGAGGAAGGCGAGCTTCGGGGAATCGAGCGCGCCATCGGTCGGAAGCTCCCCCGGATCACCGTGCCCGACTTCGATTACAGCGCGCGGCCCGAGGCCAAGCTGGAAATCCCCCTGGCTGAACGGATCGCCCAGATCCGGGCCAAGAAGGCGGAGGACCGCGAGCGGGCCAAGGCCAAGGCCGCGCGCCGCGAGGCGAACGGGCAGGGCCCGACCCGGAGCGGGCCCATGAGCCAGGCGCCGGGCGCGTCGAGGCGACAGGGCAGCGGCCGGCCGGGCGGGCCGCCCAGAGGCGGAGGGCCGGGCGGCGGACGGTCCGGAGGAAGCTCGGGCGGGGGCCGCCCCGGCGGGGGCGGACCCGGCGGTCGCCCCGCGGCCCGCGGCGGACGGTAAGCGGGCACCGCGCCGCCTGCGCTCGTCACCCCCAGCCGTGCGAAGGGGGCATGCCACTCGGCATGCCCCCTTCGTGTTTCCGCCGACGGTGAGGTCGCGCTACGGCGTCAGCGTCAGCTGCAGCGTCACCAGCGAGCACCCGATGGAAGTGGTGCACGCCACCACCTCGACGCCGGCGCCGGTCATGTCCGAGATCAGGTCGCCGTTGGCGAGCCCGCTGGTGTAGCTGAGCGCCGGCTGGCCGAAGAAGATCGTCCAGGTGTTGGCCGGCGACGCGTTGTCGCTGCCCACCAGGATGCCCGCCCCGACCGTGGTGCTGGTCGTCCCGTCGTAGCGCAGCTGCGCCACCGCGATTCCCGCGGAGTAGAAGTTCATCACCCGGCTGCCCGTCCCGTTGTTGGCGTCGAAGATCTGCGCCTGGGGCGCGAAGCTGAGGGCGAGCGCGCTGGTCGTGGCTCCGGTCCGGGCGCATTTCGGGTGGAACGGGTGCGTCGCCTGGCCGCCCGGATTGACCCACAGGCCCGGCTGACCACTGGCCGACGAGATGCAGGTGCCCTTGCCGTTGTTGCCGGGGCTGCCGTCGCTGCCGTAGTCGAGGCAGTTCGGATTGTTCGGCCCGAAGACGGTGCCCGCCGGATCGGTCCAGAATCCCTTCGGGCCGCAGGTGCCCACCCCGTACAAGCCGGACCCCGAGGTCTTGAAGATGAGCGCCGTGCTGCTGCCGCTGGTCCCGGCCGTGCCGGACGAACCGGGTTGGAAGATCCCGGGATCCACCGGGTCGATGGTGGTGCTGTCGGGATTGGTCCAGGTCCCGTTGCTGACCGGATCGCCGGCCGCAACGGGATCGATCGGGTTCGAGGTGGTGTCGCTACCACCGCCTCCGCCACCACCGCCGGTCGAGCCGCCCGGAATGCCCGAGGTGCCGCCCGGCAGGATACCGGTCGGCGAGGTGAGATTGTCGGAATTGGCGCAGGCCGCCAGCAGGAGGACCGCCACCAGGGCGGCCGGGAGACGAGGACCCGACATTGGACAGCTCCTTCGACGACGCATAGGGTGAGCCGGCCCCGCAGCCGGCTGCAACGCCTTCGACGGCCAGGCTGTCTCCCGAAGAGACCCTTGGCTTTGCGGACCGGCCTCGCGGCCGGGGTGCCCTGTAGTCGAAGGGAACGGGGGCGCAATCCTTCGACACTTCCATGGGCAACCGGGGTGCCATTCCGTTAAGTAGCGATCGGCAATTGGCTTAGGGTCCAAGCCGAGGCCCGCAGATGGGGCATGGTGCCGCGACATGCGAGGACCGTCGACGAATTGGCCGTCTAAAGCTGACCAGCATCCCGACCACCGATACATTGACACCCATGGCCCGCCGCTCCCATTACGCCTGGATCGTCCTCGCCGTCACCTTCTTCGCGCTGCTGGCGGGCGCCGGAATCCGGGCGACGCCGAGCGTCCTGATCGTTCCGCTCGAGGAGGACTTCGGGTGGACCCGCTCCACCATCTCGCTCGCCATCTCGCTCAATATTTTCCTCTACGGGCTGATGGGCCCGTTCGCCGGCGGCCTGATGCAGCGGCTGGGCATCCGGCGCACCACCCTCGGCGCCCTGGCCCTGCTCGCCGCCGGCGTCGCGCTCGCCACCCAGGTGACCCGGCCGTGGCACCTGGTGCTGGTCTGGGGCGTACTGGTCGGCTCCGGCAGCGGGATGGTGGCGCTGGTGCTCGGCGCCACCGTCGTGAACCGCTGGTTCCGGACCCACCGCGGACTGGCGATGGGCCTGCTGACGGCCAGCACCGCCACGGGGCAGCTGGTCTTCCTCCCGCTTCTCGCCGCCGTCATCCGGGATCACGGCTGGCGCGCAGCCACGCTGGTGATGGCGGGTGCCGCCGCCGTCGCCATCCCGATCGTGGCGCTGCTGCTGCGCGAGCGGCCGTCCGACCTCGGCCTCCCGCCCTTCGGTGCCGACCGAGTCGAGCCGCCGGTCTCCGGCGGCGCCAACCCGGCCCGGGTGGCGCTGGCGGCCCTGGCGGAGGGGGCCCGATCACGCGACTTCTGGCTGCTCAGCGCCACCTTTTTCATCTGCGGCGCATCCACCAACGGACTGATCGGCACGCACCTGATTCCCGCCGCGCACGATCACGGCATCCAGGCGGGGGATGCCGCCGCCCTCATGGCCGCGATGGGCGTGCTCGACATCGCGGGCACGACCGGGTCGGGATGGCT
>JBBRGH010000428.1:0-2973 GCA_038240915.1 Gemmatimonadales bacterium
GAACGACGCCACCCCGCCCCGGTCGGGCGCCTGGACCGCGGCGTGGAGTGCGACCAGGTCAATGGCGGTCTCGGTCAGGAACGCCACGCTCAGCCTCCGGCCAGCGGCGGGAGGATGGCGATCTCGTCGCCCTCGGCCACCGTCTCGCCCGCCCCGGCGTGCGCCAGGTTCCGCGCGCACAGCGGTTTGGGTGGCAGGAGCCCGCCGCCCGGCAGCGCTCGCACCCGGTCGAGCACGCCGCCGACAGTCGCGGGCGACGAAAGTGTCAGCTCGAGCGAATCGGCGCCCAGGCTCTCCGCATAGCTGGCGAAGAGAAGGACACGCACGGTGAGGGTGGGCGGGGCGGCGGCAGGCATGACTGGAAGGTACCACGAAACGGGGCCGCCCCGCGACCGATTCGCGAAGCGACCCCGAGCCAGACCAGGTCCCCGGCGGGACCGGCCGATCACATGCCGGGGATGGGCTCCGCCTCCGGCTGCCCCTCGTCCGCCACCAGCGCCCGCAACTCCTTGCTGGGCTTGAACACCGGGACGGGCCGCGCGGCCACTTCGACCGGATCGCCCGTGCGGGGATTGCGCGCCATCCGTGTCTTGCGGCGGCGGATCTTGAAGGTCCCGAACCCACGGACCTCGATGTTGTGCTGCTCCTTGAGCGCGTCCTTGACCGCCTCGAGGAATGCGTCCACCACCCGGGCGCAGTCCTTCTTCGAGATCATGGGACCAGCGGTCTTGGCAATCGAGGCAGTCACCTGTTCGACGAGATCGGCCTTGGTCATGCGTCCCCCAGACGGTTTGCTGGCAGCGGAGCGAGCAGGCCTCCTTCTGCCGATTCTAGGAGCTTAAGTGTTGTCTGTCAAGGGGTTGGAAGTCCGGGCCCGGATCCCCTGTCGGAGCGAGGCCAGGAATTCGGCGAAGTGCGGGAAGGCGTCGTGCGGTCCGGGCGCCGCTTCGGGGTGGTATTGCACCGCGAAGAGGGGCAGCTCCCGGTGGCGGACACCCTCGATGGTGCCGTCGTTCAGATTGAGATGGGTGACCTCGAGCGCGGGCGCGCCGGGGACGCCGTCGGCATCACCAACTACCGCAAACCCATGGTTTTGCGTGGTGATCAGCACCTGGTTGGTGCGCACGTCGCGCACCGGGTGATTGCCGCCGCGGTGGCCGTAGGGCAGCTTGGCCGTACGGCCGCCGAAGGCGAGTCCCACCAGCTGGTGGCCGAGGCAGATGCCGAAGGTGGGCAGCCCGCCGCCGGAAAGGTCGCGCACCGTGCCGAGGGCGTAGTCCACCGCCGCGGGATCGCCGGGCCCGTTGGAAAGGAAGAGCCCGTCAGGATTTAGCGCCCGCACCTCAGCCGCCGACATCTCGGCGGGAACCACCGACACGCGGCAACCCGCGGCCACCAGCATCCGGACGATGTTTCGCTTCATGCCGTAGTCGTACGCCACCACGTGCGGCCCGGCTCCCTCGGTGTAGGTCTCGCGGACCGTGGCCTTCGAGGCCAAGTCGAGTCCTTCCATCGAGGGGGAGGCGAGCAGGCGCGCGGTGAGATCCCGGCCGGGCTGACGGCCTTCGGCCACCACGCCCCGCATGGCGCCGCGCTCGCGCAGGTGCCGGGTGAGGCGGCGGGTGTCGATGCCTTCGAGCACCGGCACGCCGGCTTCCTCCAGCCAGCTGTCCAAGCTGCGCGTGGAGCGCCAGTTGGAGGGGTGGCGGCTGAGCTCGCGCACCACCACGCCGGTGATCTGCGGCCGGGCCGACTCCATGTCCTCGAGGTTGACGCCGTAGTTCCCGAGCATCGGCGCCGTCATCACCACGATCTGCCCGAGGTAGCTGGGGTCGGTGAAGGTCTCCTGATAGCCGGTGAGGTTGGTGGTGAATACCACCTCGCCGAAGGCGGGATCGATCGGCCGGAGAGTGGTTCCGGGAAACCAGGCCCCGTCCTCCAGCAATACGAAAGCGGGGCGATCCGTCATCCGGTCACCCCGCTATCGATCGCCGTCACTGCTTCGGTTGAGTGGGAGCCGGTGCTCCCGAAGCTGGTGCCGTGGGGGAGGTTCCGCTCTTGGCGGCCGTAGCCGGCTTGGCGGCGGCGCCCGGTTTCGCGACCGCGCCAGCCTTCGGTGCCGTACCGGTGGCCGGCGCCGGCGCGGTGTCGGCCGTTACCGGCTGTCCCTGCAGTGCCGCCGGGGTCGTCGTCCCGCCGAGGGGGAGCGGCGCGCTCGGCCCGGCGGGAGGGGTGGACGACCGGAGCCGCTCCTGCAGGGCGTTGGAGCTGCCGCCGCGGGGCACCAGCGAGAGGACCAGGGCGAGGACGAGGAAGATGCCGCCGCACCACCAGGTGGCCTTGGTCAGCAGGGTGGCCGCCTGGCGACCGCCGAGCACGGTGTCGGTGGTGGCGCCGCCGAGCCCGGCGAGGCCGCCGCCCTGGCCCGCCTGGAGCAGGACCACCACCGACAGCAGCAGCGCGTCGAGAATGAGCAGCGTGAGCAGAAATGCGAACATGTTTCTTCTCCTGGGCAGCCGGGAAGTCTAGTTGGCGGACCAGGTTGGGTCAACGGCTCGGGATCCCGGTCAGGCGCCGGGCAGCGAGGACTCGTCCGGGTGCTTGAGGACGGTCCGCCCCACGAGAATGGTGATGTTGTCGGTCCCGCCGTCGTCGAGCGCGTCCTGCAGCAGGTCCTGGCAGACCTGCCGAGCCGAAGTCATGGACCGGAGCCGCTCGCCGATCCGCTCGTCCGAGACGTGTCGGGTCAGGCCGTCGCTGCACAGCATGCCCACATTGCCCCAGTCCTGATCGAGCCGGGTCACGATCGGCGCGGTCTGTCTCCCGCCGATGGCGCTCGACAAGGTGTGGGCCCAACGGGTGCCGCTCGCCTCCCTCGGGCCGAGCACGCCCGCGTCCACCAGCTCCTGGGCCATCGTCTGGTCGCGGGAAAGCTGGGTCAGCTCGCCGTGCCGCAACAAGTAGCAGCGGCTG
>JBBRGH010000429.1:0-2969 GCA_038240915.1 Gemmatimonadales bacterium
TGCTGGTGCACCATCCCGATCCCGAATCGGCGCGCCACCCGGGGTGAGCCGATCGTGCGCGGCCAGCCATCGATCGCGATCTCGCCGGCATCCGGATGGACGAGACCCTAGGCTACGTGCATCAGGGTCGTCTTGCCGGCACCGTTCTCACCCAGGAGCGCGTGGAGCTGGCCGGGCATCAGCGTGAAATCGGCCCCGCGCAGTGCTTGCACGGAGCCGAAGCGCTTCCGGATGCCGCGGAGCGTGAGAACCGGCGGAGCGGTCACAGACCCGTCGGGTGGTCGTGGAACTCCCACTCGAGCTCGAACCGCTCGGCGAGGTGGGAGGCCAGCGCCTGCACGCCCAGCGTCTCGGTGGCGTAGTGACCCGCGAACACCACGTTGAGCCCCCACTCGATGGCGTCGAAGTAGGTGTAGTGCGCGCCCTCGCCCGTGATGAACGTGTCGAGCCCGGCGGCATGCGCGCCGCCGATCATGTTTCCGGCCCCACCGGTAATGATGCCCACCCTGGCGACCCGGTCCGGTCCGCCGGCAATGAGCCGCGCGCCCGGGCTGGGAGTGCCCAGCGCGTGGTTCACTTCCGCCAGCAACGCGTCACGAGGGGCCAGCCTGGCGGGAACCCGGCCCCACACGCCGATCGCCACGCCCTTGTAGTCGCCGAACCAGCCCTCCACGGCCAGCCCGAGCCGCTCGGCGAGCACGATGTTGTTGCCCACGGTCGGATGGAGATCGAGCGGAATGTGGGCGGAGTACACCGGGACGTCGTGCTCGAGCAGCGCCGCGACGCGGCGATACCGCCGGCCCGTGATCGGGACGTTGCCGTCCCAGAACAGTCCGTGGTGCACCAGCAGCAAGGGCGACGCGCCGCCCCGGCCGGGACCTTCCGCGATCACGCCGTCGATCGTCGCCTGCGACGCATCCACCGCGGCCACGATCCCGCCCACCAGCCCCAGGTTCTCGACCTGCAGCCCGTTCACCGCATTGCGCTCGTCGGGGACCTCGCGGATCCGGAGGTACTCGTCGAGGTACTGGACGATCTCGGCCAGCGGCACCGCGCCCGGATCACCGCTGGGGTCGGTCACGAGGTCAGGGAGAACGCGGAGCGTGGCGATCGCGACCCGGGCCCAGGATGCGAAGCCTGCATCGAGGCCGGACGGGCGGCCGGGATCAGGCTCCCCGCGGCGATCGAGTCCGCCGCCGCCCTGACGCGCGCCTTGAGCGCCGCGGGGACGAGCGTGTCGAGCGCGGGATTCGCCACGTAGCGCACCACGCCGCTTGCGAGCCCGAACGACTCGACCTTGGGCGTGAACGTGCCCGCTTTCACCTCTCGGGCGACGAGGAGAAAGGCCCGTGGCAGATCGATCACCGCGCTGCCCGGCACCCGGTCGGGGGCGAGGGCGGACTGGTCCGCGTTGGCGCCGAAGACGTAGACGCCCCGAGACTCCTTGGCGGCCTGGAACAGGCCGAGCGCCGCCGCGTCCGCATTGTGGTGGAACATGTCGGCGCCGACCCGGATCAATGCCAGCGCCGCCTCCCGCCCGGCCGCGGCATCGTCGAAGCTGTTGAGGTAGATCTCGCGGCTCTGCACCTTGGGGTTGACTGCCCTGGCGCCGTTGACCCAGCCCTCGTACGCCGCCTTGATGGGGGGGAGCTCGATCCCGCCGACGAACCCCAGGATGTTGCTCCGGGTGAGTCCCCCGGCCACCATCCCGGCCAGGTAGCTCGCGTCTTCCAGCTTGAAGATCAGGGGGGCGACGTTGCCGTGGGCGCGAGAGCCTGAGGTGACGATGAACACCGTCTTGGGGTACTGGGCCGACACCCGCTCGGCGGCACCCTGGAACTCGAAGCCGTGGGCGAAGACCAGATCGTAGCCCTGGGCCGCGTAGGTTCTCAACGCCTCGTCCTGCTCGGCGGGCGTCCGCGCTTCGACGTGGCTGACGGCGAGTCCCAACGAGTCGTGGATCCGCTGGAGTCCGGCATAGGCTCCCGAGTTCCAGGCGGCATCGGCGACGCTACCGGGCGTGATGAGCCCGACACGGATGCCGGCCCGTGCGGCGGGCGCGGGAGAGCACGCGAATAGCGCCAGTAAGGTGACATCATATAGCCACTTAGCGCGCACTTTGGGCACTCACGCGCAACATTTCGCTACAAAGTTGCTGATTTTCCACAACTTAGGTCGGTTTATCAACTCTTGTGGGAATCCGGGACTACGGACGGTGCGGGATTGACGTCCATTTTGACTTCGCCGCTTACCTTGGCTCCTTCGACGATCGCGATCCGCGGTGTGTGGATGTCGCCCGAGACCACCGCGGTGGCCTGGAGCTCCACCCGCTCTCGGGCCACGATGGCGCCGCTGACCTGGCCGGCTACCACCGCCTCCTGGGTGTGCAGGTCGCCCTCGATCACGGCCCCGGCGGCCACGAGGATCTGGGCGCCGACGCGCACGGTCCCCTTCACCCGGCCTTCCACCCGCACGACGCCCTCGGTCTCGAGATCCCCGATGACGGTCATGTCGCTGGCGATGATCGAGAACGGGATCTGATCCGTGCGCCGGCGGCGGAGTTCGTTGCCCTGCTCGTCCCTCGCCGCGTTGTTGAAGATGCCCATCAGCTGCCCTCCTTCACCATGGTTCTGGGGTCGAGCGACACGCCTTTCTGCCGGATCTCGAAGTGCAGGTGCGGGGCGGTCGACCGACCACTGTTGCCGGAGAGCCCGACGACCTGTCCCGGCGCGACCGACGCGCCGGGCTCGACGAGGATACGAGACAGGTGGCCGTACATGGTTTGATAGTCGTCCGGATGGTCGAGCAGGACGAAGAATCCGTATTCGGGATCTTCTCCCAATTGATGGACCGTGCCCCCACCCGAGGCCCGGACCACGCTGCCGACCGACACGGCGATGTCGAGACCAGGGTGGGTTTCATCGCCCGTGCCGGCTTCGACCTGGCCGCGGGTGATGAATCCGGCCTCG
>JBBRGH010000430.1:0-2968 GCA_038240915.1 Gemmatimonadales bacterium
CGTCGCGGCATCGCAGATCGCCGCTGACCACATGGTCCTCGGCGGTCCGACCCGGCTCCTCGGCCGGGGCGAAGGCGCCCGGGTGTGGCAGCAGGAGTACGGCGGCGCCGGTCCCGCCCCGGCCGCCTGGTTCGAGCCTGGCGGGAAGCTCGTGCTCGATGCCGGCCAGCTGCCGATGCCCGTCCGCAGCGCCGACATCCTCCAAGGTCCCATCCGCCAGGGTGGCCCACAGCCCGTGCCACCCACCGGGGCGGCACCCGGCGGCGGATCTGGCGGCGGCCCGGCAGGGCCGACAGGCGCGCCCGGGCCGGGCGGCCGGCCAACATCCCGGGGTATCGGCGGCGATGGCCGCGGCCCGGCACCAGCTGATCCAGCGGGGACAACCGCGCCCGTGCCCGCGGCCGACACAACCCAAGCCGGCATGGGCATCCCCAAGCGCATCCCTGGGCCGGGCTCCGGGGCCGACGACACCCTGCGCGGCGTCGGTGGCGATGGAAGGGGCCCAGCCGCGCCGGTGGATACGACCCTCAGGGGCACGGGCGGCGACGGTCGGCGCCCGGCGAGTCCAGGCGGCGAAACCGTCGACAGCGTCTCGGGCTCCGTTGCGGCAAAAGGCCAGGCCGGCTCCCCGCGGGGCGGCTGGGCGGCGCTCCCGGAATACGCGAACCAGAGTCCGCTGTTCGGTCAGGGCACGAAGGTCGTCGCCACGATCGAGGACGGCGAGAAGGCGGCGCAGCTCTACAACCGCGTCTACCGGGAGGGCCAGCGCCACATCCTCGAGACAACGCACCCCGACGCCACGAGACACGTCTGGGTCGACGACGCCGGGTTCTCCGCAGGCGAAGCTCCAGCCGCGTGGATCCGCGAGGACGGGACCGTCAGGTTCAATCTCGCGAAGTTCAAGCGACCCGACTTCAGCGACCTGCACCCGCCGGTGCCGTTCACTCCAAAGCCCCCGCCGGGCCCCACCCCGAAGCCGATGCTCTACGAGGATCTCGTCAAGCCGCAACCGGGCTCGACGCCGCGACCGAAGGGTTTCGCCAAGCTTCCGGACTACGTGGGCCGCAACCCGATCTTTCCGGACTCCAGGGTGACCTCGCTCATCGACGATCCCAAGACGGCGTCCGCACTGTACGTTCGCATGAAGCAGCAGTCGGGCGGAGCATCAATCTCCCACACCACCCACGAGGACGCGACCGCCGTCGCATGGGCGCAGGTCGATGGCCAGGGCAGTGCCCCGGCGGCCTGGATTCGAACCGACGGCGTGGTGCACTTCAACTTCGCCAAGATCGATCACCCGGACGCGCAGTGGGCCCGGAACTACATCGCCATCCAGCAGAAGCCAGGCCCGGGCGGGCCACCACCGCCGCCCTCGACGCCACCCACCACGGGCTCCGCGCCGGAGGACCCGGCACCCGAAGCCCCGACGCCGGCGGCCCGACCCGCCGGATCGACGACCGCGCAGGGTCCCGGCATCGCCCCGAAAGCACCGGCCGCGCCCGGCTCTCCGGGCACTGGTCCCGCCGCCGCTCCGAATTCCCCCCCCGTGCCCGGACCAGTGCCCGCAGC
Source organism: Gemmatimonadales bacterium (assembly GCA_038240915.1). Taxonomy (GTDB): domain Bacteria; phylum Gemmatimonadota; class Gemmatimonadetes; order Gemmatimonadales; family GWC2-71-9; genus CAVVWJ01. Next base: position 1,570 of record JBBRGH010000430.1, read on the forward strand.
CGAGGCCGAGCTGGACAACGCGCGCACGGCACGTGCAGCCGCCGACGCGAAGCTCGCGCAAGCTCGAGCGGCGACACGGCAGGCGTCCAGCGAAGCCGACAAGCTGCTGCTGTCGACAGCCGAGGCGGAACCCGCCGTCGATGCCGCGAGGGCCGAGGTCGCGGAGCTGCAGGCGATCAGCAAGGTCCGGGGGGCCCGGCTCGCGGCGGCGGCCAACGCCTCCGAGCCAGACCGCGCGAGGCTCGCTATGGAGGCCGAGAAGGCCAAGAGCGACGTCGGCTACGCGGAGGTCCGTCTCGGCCAGGCCCAGAACAAGGCCGTCCTCGCGAAGCGTGTGGCGGATGGGATCGCCACCTCACGGGCTCGGCAGGCGATCGTCGACGAGCGCCGGAACGTCCACCGGATCGAGGACCCGGACGAGGCCGCAAAGGAGTACCTGGGCGAACCGGGCGGGAAGCCCGGGCAGCGCCTGTCACACGACCAGTACGAGAAGCAATGGCGGGAGTTCCACGGCCAGTTGACGCCCGCTCCGGCAGGCGGCTGGCGGAAGGCCAACGGCACGGTCGTCATCGATGGCTCGAATCGCAAGGTCACCGAAGAGGTCGAGCGGTTGGCGCAAGCCCGCAAGGGTGCGTCCGGCGGTCGTGGGAGCAGTGGCACGGGTGGTGGTCCGGCGAAGCTGCCCGCGGCCGATTCCGACGCAGTCCCCCAGCCTATCGACGACCCGAACGAGGCCGTGCCCGAGCCGATCGAGCACGAAGGCAGCCGTCGGCCCGTCGCGCCACCACGAAAGACGCCGGAAGCCGTGCCGGTTCCGATCGAGCCGGAAAAGACGGGCAGGGTCGTCGTTCCACGGCCTGCGCCCGATCCGGCAATCCCCGAGCGAATCGAACCCGACTACGGCCGGCCGCGAGTCGGTGGGTCGGGCAGCTACCCAACCGCAGCTCCCACCGGACCAGCGGCGGCTCCCAAGGCCGGGACGCCGGCGCCAGCCGCTGCTCCCAGTGTCGCCGGCGTGCCGAGCCCTGCTAGCCCGGTGCCGGACTACGAGGAGATGGAGGTCAAGCAAGGCGGGCCGCTCGGCACCACGACCACGACATCTGGAACCCGGAAGCGCACGACCGAGCGAAAGGTCGGGGCCGCTCCAGCCACTGGCAGCAACGCCACGGTCGGCCACTACTCGAGCCAGACGAAGACCGAGACGATCGTCGGCGAGAACGAGGACGGCACCGAGGCGAAGACCACCAATGCCTCGCGGACGAGCGTCGCCGCCGGCCTGAAGGGCGCCGAGGCGAGCAAGGATGTGTCGCACACGACGGCCGGAGGGACGAAGGTCGGGGCGGGAGCTCACGCGTCGGTCGACTTCTCCGGCAACACCAACCTTGTCGGCTCGCTCACG
>JBBRGH010000431.1:0-2968 GCA_038240915.1 Gemmatimonadales bacterium
TCACCTCGGGCACCCGCGTGCTCGGCGAGAGAATGACCAGCTTCTCGAGGTCCCCGGTGCCGGAGCCCTGATTGGGTGAGCCGCCCTCAGAGATGACTTCGTCGAAGCGGAACTCGACGTCGCCCTTGAAGCCGGGCAGCCGGGCGAAGGAGTCGGGGCGGGTGGCGATCAGGCGGGGCGGGGCGGCGTCGGGCGGCCCGCCCGGCGGCGGTTCCATCCGGGCGCAGCCGACGGCCGCCACCGCCGCGAGGATGGTCAGGCCGCCAGCGGCGCGGGCCGGGCGGCTCACCCGCATCCCAGCCGTTGGCGCTTCTGCCGCAGCCGGTCCCGCTGCTCGGTCCACGCCACCAGCTTCTCCCGCTCGCGGGCGACCACGTCCGCCGGCGCGCGGGCGACGAACTGCTGGTTGCCCAGCTTTTTCTCCTGCGAAGCGAGCAGGCCCGTCAGCCGCTCGGCTTCGCCGCCAAGGCGGTCACATTCGCGGCCGACGTCGATGGCGTCGCCCAGCGGGACGAAGATGGCGGTGCCGTCCGCCAGCACCGCGTGGCCGCCCACCCGATCGGTGGCCTCCGCCAGCACCAGATCCGACAGCTTCGCCAGGCGGGTGATGGTTCCCCGCTCCCGCTCGAGCGCGCTGGAGGGCGCCCGGCCCTCCTGGCTCACGAAGGCGCGGACCGTCTGCCCTGGCTGGACGCCGTACTCGGCCCGGATACCGCGAATGGCCCCGACCACCTGCTGGACCAGCTCGAAGTCGGCCAGCGCCTCGGCATCCTCGGCTCGCGCATCGGGCCGGGGCCAGGGCGCCACCGAGATCGACGCCTCCGCCGGCCGGCCCGGGAGCCGGCGCCAGAGGGTCTCGGTCACGAACGGCATGATCGGGTGGAGTAGCCGGAGCGCCACGTCGAAGGTCTGGACCGCGACAGCCCGCGCCACGTCCCCGCCGGGCACGTCACCGTAGAGCCGCGGCTTGATCTGCTCGATGTACCAGTCGGCCAGGTCGCTCCAGAGGAATCGGTACACCGCCCCCGCCGCCTCGTTGAGCCGGAACTTCTCGTAGGCCTCGGTGGCCTCCCGCACGGTGGCGTCGCAGCGGGCGAGGATCCAGCGATCGGCCAGAGTGAGCTCGTCCCGGGTCACGGCGCTGGCGCGCCCCGCGAGCGGACGGGGCGGCCCGTCGAGGTTCGAGAGGATGAACCGGCCGGCGTTCCAGAGCTTGTTGGCGAAGTTCCGCCCGGCCGCGAAGGAGGCCTCGAGGTCGTCGGGATCGAGGATCACGTCGGTCCCCACCGACATGCCGGACACCAGCGAGTAGCGGAGCGCGTCGGCCCCGTAGCGCTCGACCACCTCGAGCGGATCGATCCCGTTCCCCAGCGACTTGGACATCTTGCGGTGCTGGGTGTCGCGGACGGTGCCGTGCAGATAGACGTGGGTATATGGCACCCGGCCCGTGAAGTGGAGACCGGACATGATCATCCGGGCCACCCAGAAGAACAGGATCTCGGGCGCCGACACCAGCGTGTGGCCGGGATAGAAGGCGGCGAGGTCGGGCGTGCGATCGGGCCAGCCCAGGCTGGAGAACGGCACCAGCCAGGCTGAGAACCAGGTGTCGAGCACGTCCTCGTCCTGCCGCACCGCCCCGCCGCAGCCGGGGCAGGCGCTGATGTCCGTCCGGCTCACGGTAGTCCGGGCGCAGCCCTCGTCCTCGCAGTACCAGACCGGGATCCGGTGGCCCCACCAGAGCTGGCGCGAGATGCACCAGTCCCGGATGCCCTCGAGCCACTGGGTGTAGTCGTCGCCCCGGCGCTCGGGGATGAACTGGAGGGTGCCGTCGCGGTACCGGGCCAGCGCGGGCGCGGCGAGCGGCGCCATCCGGACGAACCACTGGTCCGAGAGCCGCGGCTCGATCACCGTGCCGCAGCGATAGCAGTGGCCGACGGCGTGGCGGTGCGGTTCCACCTTCTCTAGCAGGCCGGCGGCCTCGAACTCCGCCACCACGCGGGTGCGGGCCTCGTAGCGGTCGAGACCCTGGAACCGGTCGGGCGCGGCCAGGCTGATCCGCGCCTCGGGCGTCATCACGTCGATCGCCGGGAGGTCGTGCCGGCGGCCGATCTCGAAGTCGGTCGGATCGTGGGCCGGCGTGATCTTGACGGCGCCCGAGCCGAAGGCGGCGTCGACCGCGTCGTCGGCCACGATCGGGATCCGGCGGTCCACCACCGGCAGCCGCAGCTCGCGGCCGATCAGGTGCCGGTAGCGCTCGTCGCCGGGATGGACCGCGACCGCCGTGTCGCCCAGCATCGTCTCGGGCCGGGTGGTGGCCACCGTGACGGAGCCCTCGCCGTCGGCCAGCGGATAGCGCAGGTGCCAGAGCTTGCCGTCGGTCTCTTCCTTCTCGGCCTCCTCGTTGGACAGCGCGGTGAGGCAGCGGGGGCACCAGTTGATGATGTAGTGGCCGCGATAGACCAGCCCCTGCTCGTACAGCGTGACGAACGCCTCGCGGACCGCCCGGCTGAGATCCTCGTCGAGCGTAAAGTAGGTGCGGGTCCAGTCGGCCGAGCTGCCGATGGCCTTGAGCTGTTCGAGGATGGCGGCGCCGGTCTCGCGGACATAGCTCCAGACCCGCTCGACGAAGACCTCGCGGCCGACGTCGAACCGGGTGAGGCCCTCCTTGGCCAGCAGCCGCTCGACCACGTTCTGGGTAGCGATGCCGGCGTGGTCCGTGCCGGGGAGCCAGAGCGCGCGGCGGCCGCGCATCCGCTCGAACCGGACCAGGACATCCTGCACGGTATTGTTGAGCCCGTGGCCCATGTGCAGCACCGCCGTGACGTTGGGCGGCGGCATCATGATGACGTAGGGCGTGCCGGCCGCGTCCGCGGCGGGCGTGAACAGCCCGCGCGCCTGCCACCAGGCGTAGAGGGCGGACTCGATGGCGGACGGATTGTACTGGGGAGCGAGCGGCTCGGTCATGCGC
>JBBRGH010000432.1:0-2967 GCA_038240915.1 Gemmatimonadales bacterium
GTCCATGGCTCCGAGGCGGACTGCGAGATCCGCAGTCCCTGGAACGACCGGTTCGAGAACTTCAGGGAGCTCCGGGGCCGGGTGGCCCGGGTGCTGGGGGGGCGCGAAGTGATCCTCGACGGCGAGATCGTCTCGCTCGACCCGAGGGGGCGTCCGGTCTTCAACGAGCTGTTGCGGGGGCGGGGCTACCTGGCGTTCGCGGCCTTCGATCTGCTCTGGCTCGACGGACGCGACCTCCGTGATCTGCCGCTGGGCGAGCGGAAGCGGGAGCTGGCCTCCCTGCTGCCGTCCGATACCGGTCCACTGTACAAGATCTTCGCGCTCGCCGAGTACGGCCGGGCGTTGTTCGCGGCGACCCGCAAGATGGATCTCGAGGGCATCGTGGCGAAGCGCGCCAGCGATCCCTACGATCAGGACGTCGTCTGGTACGCCATCCGGAACCCCGCCTACCGCCAGGGCGAAGGGCGCATCCGTTCCCAGCGCCCCCGCCGGCTCGCGCTCCGGCGGGATCGGTAGCCCTCAGGCCGGCGGCTCGCTCGGCGCCGCCGGTTCCCCCTTTCCCTCCGATCTCCTGCCCGACCCTGACTGGCGCGGCGTGTCCGTCGCCGTCGGGCGCTCCGCCCGCGCGGCGGACTGGCCGCGTCAGCTGGGGAGCGGCGAGGAGGAATCTGTCTGCGGCACGACAAGCGGTCCCAGCGGTCGGGACGACCGCCACCCGGGGCACGTTGAACAAAGTGCCTGGCCAGCGCATCATTGGGCACTGGGCGGACTGGCCCATCAGCCGAGGGGATCGTTCCCCGGGCGACCTTGCAGTTGACCGCCTCATCGCGAGCGAGATTGACGCCATGCCACCGCAACGCCGTCCGCTGCCCTCGAGCCTGCTGTTCGGCCGCACCTTTCTCCGGCATCCGCGGATGCTGGGCTCGGTGGTGCCGAGCAGCCGGTTCCTGATCTCGCGGATCCTGCGGCAGGCCGACTGGGGCCGCACCCGGGTGGTGGTCGAGGCCGGACCGGGGGTCGGCACTCTGACGACGGCCATGCTCGACCGCCTGCGCAACGACGGCACGGTGCTCGCCTTCGAGATGAACCGGACCTTCGTCACCCACCTCCGGGGGGAGATCGCCGATCCGCGCCTGGCGGTGCTGCACCGCTCCGCGGCCGACGCGGCCCCGGCGCTGGCCGAGCGGGGGACGGGGCAGGTGGACCTGTTGGTCTCCGGAATCCCGCTCAGCGGGCTCACCCGCCAGGCCCGTCTCGACCTGGTGGCCGGCTGGCGCCAGCTGCTGTCCCCGGGCGGGGTGATGGTGGTCTACCAGTTCACCCGCACGGTGCTGCCGGATCTCCGCCGGGTCTTCGGCCACGTCCGGCAGGAGTTCGAGCCGCTCAACGTGCTGCCCGCCTGGGTCTGGCGCTGTGAGGCGCCGGCCTGAGGGCCGGCGGCAACGGTCGAGACTACATTTGACCGCATGGCCTTCCGCCGCCCGCTCCCGCTGTTCCTTCTGCTCGCCATGACCACGTCACTCGCCGCCCAGGAGGCGCCGCGCCGACGCGGGCCGCGCCCGGCGGTCGGCGGTGAAGTCGGCTACTCGCGGAGCGATCTCGCCGGGGCCGACGCGGAGCGGGTGCGGAGCCGCCAGGGGGCGCTCACCGGGGTCTACATGCAGCTGCCGCTGACCGGCCCGCTCAGCGTGCGGCCCGAGATCCTGTTCGCGCTCAAAGGCGGGCGGGTGCAGGCGGATGTCGAGAGCGGGGGGACAACCGAGCTCGACATCGGACTGGCGTACATCGAGTTGCCCGTCCTCCTCCGGGTCGGACCCCGACGCGGGCGGTTCCGGCTGGTGGTGTTCGCCGGCCCGGCCCCGGCGCTGCAGATCGGCTGCGACGTGCAGGTGGCCGACCCCAACACCCCGGTTCGCGCCACCTGCGATGAGACGGCGCTGCCGGCGTTCCGCAGCTTTGACGTGGGGCTGGTGGCCGGCGGCGGGCTCGAAGTGCGCTGGCCCCAGTCGGCGTTGGCGCTGGAGTCGCGGTTTACCACGGGGCTGCGGTCGGTGCTGAACGACGTGGATGTGAAGAACCGGTCCTTCGGGATCGTCCTGTCGCTCACCTTCTGACCGGTCCGGCGCCCGAGTGGCGGATACGACGAAGGGGGCATGCCCGAAGGCATGCCCCCTTCCCGTGTGCTCGAGGTTACTCCTGGAACGGCGCCTCGGCTAGAAGAGCCACCGGCCGCCGACCTGGAACTGCCGGGGCTCGCCCAGGCCGCTCCGGATGGTGCCGTCGAAGTTGAGGAACGTGCCGCCCGACGACGGATCCCTGAAGTTGTCGGAGTTGGTCACGTTGAACACCTCGAAGATCGCCTCGAAGGTGCCCTGCCGGCCGAAGTTGAACGGCCGCGAGAGCCGGATGTCCCACGAGAAGTAGGCGTTGTCGCGCCGGACGGTGTTGCGCTGCAGCACGTGACCGTCGGGGCAGATCCGGAGCGGCGAGTTCGACGCCACCCGGATCCCGGTGCCCTGGTTGTCCGCGCCACAGCTCTCCGACGCCGGCTGCGGGGAATACGCGCTCACCCGGTTGTTGAGGTAGAAATCGCCCGGCAGAATCGCCAGCACCCAGGCGTTGAACCGGTGCCGCTGGTCGCGGTCGCTGTAGCCGTATTCGGCCTGGAGCGAGTCGGCCCGGGCATAGCGGAAGGTGAACGGGTCGCGCTCGTTGTCGTCGTCCGACTTGTCCCACGAGAGGGTGTAGTTGGCCTGGAACTGCAGGTGCGTCCCGGCCGTCCGCCGCAGCTCCGCCGTGAGGCCGTTGTAGCGGCTCTTGGCGGTACTCTGCACCACCGTGAGGGTGCCGATGCCGTTCCCGCCGGCCAGGCCGGTGGCCCACGGGGCGCCGAACACGGGGTCGTTGGCGTTGAAGAACCGGGTCAGGTGATCGGTCCGGGCGTGGGTGTAGCTGAGCCCGGCCGCC
>JBBRGH010000433.1:0-2962 GCA_038240915.1 Gemmatimonadales bacterium
TCCAGGTGCCGCACAGGGAGACGACCTGGCCGATGACGAACAGCCGGAAGTGGCGGGGCCGGAGCGCGGCGAAGACGGTGCGGAGGGGCGGGGGGCGGGGAGGCACGGGAACAAACTAAGGACAGCGGGGCATGGAGGGAACGCGATCCCTCTTTCCCCCCTTCTCGCCACCGGTTATCCATTCGAAAGGAGGATCCGACCCATGCGCTTCACCACCTACAGCAAGTATCACCCCGAGCTGGCCGACGCGGTCAACCTGCAGGGCCTGCTCGACCAGCTGGGCGACTTCCTGCTTCAGAGCGGGTTCGCCGGCGGCTCGCCCTCCTACTGGCAGGACGACATGCCCGACGGCGAGCGCTCGATGGACGCGCTCCGGCAGGCGATCCTCCAGGCCCTGATGGACTCGGGCCAGCTCACCCCGGACACGCTCAAGGTGCTCCGCGGCGAAACCACCGGCGACGCCGCCCGCGACAAGGAAATCGAGCAGCAGCTCGGCGAGCTGCTCGACAAGATCGTCCAGCGGCTGATCGACGAGGGCTTCCTCAACGTCACCCAGGCCCCTCAGGTGCCCGAGGGCTACCAGTCCATGTTCGGCCCCGGCGGCCAGGCCCGCTCGGCCGCGCAGCAGGTCCAGTTCAACCTGACCGAGAAGGGCATCGACTTCCTCGGCTACAAGACCCTCAAGAACCTGCTCGGCAGCGTCGGCAAGTCGAGCTTCGGGGCCCACGATACGCCCTATCTCGCCACCGGCGTCGAGGCCGAAGGCGTGAGCAAGCCCTACGAGTTCGGCGACGTGCTCAACCTCGACGTCCCGGCCACGCTCACCAACGCCATCGCCCGCGAGGGCCTCGGCGTCCCGCTCAACATCGAGTACGCCGACCTGATGGTGGCCCAGAGCGAGTACCGCTCCAGCGCGGCCACCGTCCTGATGCTCGACTGCTCGCACTCGATGATCCTCTACGGCGAGGACCGCTTCACCCCGGCCAAGAAGGTGGCCCTGGCGCTGACCCACCTGATCCGGACCCAGTTCCCCGGCGACAGCCTTCGGGTGGTCCTGTTCCACGACTCGGCCGAGGAGATCCCGCTGAGCGCGCTGGCCACGGCCCAGGTGGGACCGTACCACACCAACACGGCCGAAGGGCTCAAGCTCGCCCGCCGGATCCTGCTGGGCCAGAAGAAGGACATGCGCCAGGTCATCATGATCACCGACGGCAAGCCGTCGGCGCTCACCATGCCCGACGGCCGGATCTACGTCAACTCGATGGGGCTCGACCCCCAGATCCTCCAGGCCACCTATCGGGAGGTCGCCAACTGCCGCCGCAGCGGCATCATGATCAACACCTTCATGCTCGCCCGCGACCGGAGCCTGGTCGAGTTCGTCAAGCAGGTGGCCGCCATCTGCAAGGGCAAGGCGTACTTCACCAACACGATGACGCTGGGGCAGTTCATCCTGATGGACTTCATGAAGCGGAAGACCCGCCGGGTGAGCTGACGCCTCCCCGGCGCCACGCCGGCCGCGGGTCTTGACGTAATAAGAAATCTTGATATGTTATCAATCATGGCCACCCGCACCCCCCTCGACACCGATCGCGCCGCGCACCTGTTCCACGCGCTCTCCGATCGCACCAGGCTCTCCATCCTCCAGCGCCTCCGCCTGGGCGAGCGCTGCGTCTGCGATCTGACCGACGCGCTCGACGCGGCCCAGTCCCGGCTCTCGTTCCACCTCAAGGTGCTCAAGGACGCCGGCCTGGTGACCGACCGGAAGGACGGCCGCTGGATGTACTACACGCTCAACTCCGGCGCTCTGACCGAAGTCGGCGAGCTGGCCCGGACCCTCGCCGCCGAGCCCACCGCGGCCGAGCGCCGGTCCGGCTGCTGCTGATGCCCCCCTTTTTTCGTCAATATATCAACCCTTCTTGATGAGGAAACCATGAGCACCGACGACATCAAGAGCACCGTCCGCCAGCGCTACGGCCAGGCCGCCCTCCGCGTCGCCGCCGGCGCCCCCTCGGGCTGCTGCGGCGGCTCCTGCGGCACCGGGGCGGACGACCCCATCACCTCCAACCTCTACAGCGCGGCCGAGACGGCCTGCCTCCCGGCCGACGCCGTGCTCGCCTCGCTCGGCTGCGGCAACCCCACCGCGCTCGCCGAGCTCGGCGAAGGCGAGGTGGTCCTCGACCTCGGCTCCGGCGGCGGCATCGACGTGCTGCTCTCCGCCCGGCGGGTGGGGCCGACCGGCAAGGCCTACGGCCTGGACATGACCGACGAGATGCTGGCCCTGGCGCGGGAGAATCAGCGGGCGGCGGGCGTCGAGAACGTCGAGTTCCTCCGCGGCGAGATCGAAGCCATCCCCCTCCCCGACGCCTCGGTGGACGTGATCATCTCCAACTGCGTCGTCAACCTCTCGGGCGACAAGCGGAAGGTGCTCGCCGAGGCGTTCCGCGTGCTCAAGCCCGGCGGCCGCTTCGCCGTCTCCGACGTGGTGGTGCGGGGTGAGGTGCCGGCCGCGGTCCGGTCGAGCATGGAGCTGTGGGTCGGCTGCGTCGCCGGCGCGCTGGCGGAGGATGAGTTCCGCTCGCTGCTGGCCGAGTCGGGCTTCGAGGCGATCGGGATCGAGCCCACCCGGATCTACGAGTTCGAGGATGCCCGCGCCTTCCTGGCTGGCGCCGGTCTCGACACCGAAGTCCTGGCGCGCGAGGTCGGCGGCCGGTTCATGGGCGCCTTCATCCGGGCCCGGAAGCCGGTCGAGGATAGGAGCTGAAGGCGTGTCGCGACGAAGCGTTGAGGTAGTAGAAGAAAGGTCCGGTCGCGAATCTGGGACGGACGAGGTAGTTCAGGAGGAGCGGGTAGAGCGGCTCGTCGCCCTGGGTCGGGCGCTCTCCGATCCCATCCGGGTGCGGATGCTCGGGATGATGGCTGAAGGTAGGAGTTGCTGCGACCTGCCGGATCTCGGGGTACCAGC
>JBBRGH010000434.1:0-2952 GCA_038240915.1 Gemmatimonadales bacterium
GTGCCCGGCCATATGACCCGCGGCGCTTCGACCGATAAGGTAGCGTGGAAGGATCTCGAGGAGGTGTGATGCAATGGAGACGATCCGAGAGGCCAGGCTCAGCCGGCAGGCGGCAGACCGGTACCCGTTTTTGCCGGTGCGCTAGGGATAGTCGACGAGGGGGGGCACGATGAGCATCAACAACCTGACTACATACCTTAACGATCACCTCGCGGGCTCCGTCATGGCGCTCGAGCTGATCAAGCGTGCCGCCAAGCCGAGCGCCGGCACCCCGCTGGCCCGCTCCCTCGAGCAGCTCCACGGCGAGATCGAGGAAGATCAGACAGTGGTGCGCGATCTGCTCCGGCGCCTCGACGTTTCCGAGAATCCCGTCAAGAAAGCGGCCGCGTGGATCGCGGAGAAGGCGGGACGGGTCAAAATCGATGCGTCGGATACCTCGGACGCCTTGGGACGGCTTGAGGCCCTGGAGACACTGAAGCTCGGCATTGTGGGGAAGCTCGCGCTCTTGGTCGCACTCGAGCAGGTGGCCGCCGAGATACCGGCGCTGGCGGGGCTCGACTTTCCAGCTCTCCAGCGCCGAGCGCAGGACCAGCACGACCGCGTCGAGGTCTGGCGGATCGAAGCGGCGCGCGAGGCGCTCAGTCCGACCGCCGACGCCTTGCGCTAGGCCAGCGGCGCACGCCGTCGGACGTGTCGAGCCAGACATAGCCTGGGAGCGCCACGAAGCCCTCCGGGTGTCGCTCGAGCACGCGGACCGAGTCCCTGGGCAGGCCCGGCCGCGACCCGCGACTCCCGGCTTGGCCTGCTTTGCGCACTCTGGGGAGAGTCCCGCTGGAGCCGCAGGCGGTAGCTACGGTGAGCAATACAACCAAGCGTGAAAAGCGGCACAGGCCCATTGTGGGATCTCAGCGGAGAACTGGCTCGAGGGAGGGCGGTGCTCCGGTCTCGATCTACACGGTGAGCCGGGAACTCGGCCACACCTCGCCGGCGATGGTGCAACGGGTGTACGCGCACTTGGGCACGATGCGCCACCGGGCGGAGGTGGTGGAGGACCGGGTGAAGCAGCACGTCGGCGCGCTCGGGGATCGGCTCACGGCCCTGCAGCAGCTCGGTTTGTGACCAGGACTGTGACCACGGGAAGGCGGAGAAACAAGATCACCCGGCGAAGCGAAGTGCTTGCGGGGTGAATCGTTAGGCGAGTGGGCGATGAGGGGCTCGAACCCCCGACCTCGCGCATGTGAGGCGCGCGCTCTAACCAGCTGAGCTAATCGCCCGGACGTTCGGGAGCGGGATTTTACACTCTCCTCCCCGGGCAGGCAAGGCGAACGCGGGCCTCAGCGGGCCCCCGCCGACGCGGCCGGGCTCGTGCTCCCGGCCGCGTCGGTGCCACGGTAGTGCGCCGGCGTCGTCACGGCGTGACCGTGAGCGTCGCGCTGCCGACGTCCGCGCCGTCCGCCGTCGCCGCGATCGTCGTGCTCCCGGCGGTGGAAGACCTGACGCTGAACCTGGCGGTGCCATCGTCCCCGGTCGCCTGGGGTGGGTCAACCGTATTGGCGCTGCCCGAGAACTGCAGTGCCACCATCCGCCCGCTGAGCGGGTTGCCGCCGGCGTCGCGGACGGTCACGGTAATGGTGCTCAGCACGTCGACCGGCACCGTGTCCGGCGCCGCCACCACGCTCGATTGGCCGAGGTCCGGCGTCGCCGCTGCGACCCGGATCGTGGTCGAGGTGACGGGAGCGTAGCCGCTGGCCGTAAAGGCCAGCGTCCGGTCGCCGGCGTCGCCGGTGATGGTTAGGCCGCTGAACTGGGCGCGGCCCTGCGCATCGGTGGTGACGGTGGTTGGCTCGCTCAGGGTGCCGCCGCCCGACTGGATCGCCACGCTCACCGCCACGCCCGCGGTGGCGAGGTCGGCCCCGTCACCGGTCTTGAGCTGCACCACCGGCTGCGGGTCGAGCGCCGCACCGAGGGTGGCGTCGCTCGGAGGCTGGGTGGCCAGGGCGAGCACCGGCGTGGGCGTCGCCTCGACCTGGTGGGTCTCGGTGTCGCTGCTGCCGGCGAACCCGTTCTCGCCCGCGTAGGTGGCGGTGAGGGTGCGGTTGCCGGTGTTGCTGAGACGGATGCCGCAGCTGCCCTGCCCGTTGGAGAGCGTGCCGCTGCAGCCGTCGCTCCCGTCCTTGACCTGCACCGAGCCGGTCGGGGTGCCCGACGCGGAGGTGACGGTGAATACCACGGTCACCAGGTCGCCGGCCCGCGAGGGCTCAGGCGAGTCGGCCACGATCGTGGTCACGGTCGGCGTCGCCGCCAGCGTAATCGGCCCGCTGGTGACCCCCGCGAAGTTGTCGGCCGAGAACCGGAGCGTGCGGGTGCCGGGCAGTCCGGTGATGACCAGGTCGTTGAATGTGGCCCGACCGTTCCCATCGGTGGGCCGGGTCCCGGTGCCGCCCAGCGCCCCGCCGCCCGTGGCGAGCGTGACCCGCACTTCGACCCCGGCCTGGCCCGCCGGATTGCCGCCGGCATCGAGCAGCTGGATCACCGGCTGCTGCGTCAACGTCACGCCGCTGACGGCGGAGCCGGCCGGCTGCGTCAGCACGCTCAGGCGGGCCGGCGCGCCCGCGGTCGCCGTCGCGCTGAATTCGGCGACGCCGATGCCGGACACTACCGCGCTCACCGTATTGGTGTCCGGCGTTCCGCCCATGGTCCAGGCCGCGCTGGCCCGGCCGGAGGCGTCGGTGGTGGAGGTGGTCGGCGTGATGCTGCCGCCGCCGGAGCCGATCACCCACGAGACCGCGATCCCCGGCACCGCGTTCCCACCCCCGTCCTTGACCTGCACCACCAGCGCGGCGGGGAGCTCGGTGCTGACGGGTCCGGTCTGGTCGTCGCCCGAGACGATGCTGAGCCCCGAGGCCGCGCCGGCGCCGGCGGTTGCCACGAAGGCGACCGGCGAGCCGGCCA
>JBBRGH010000435.1:0-2951 GCA_038240915.1 Gemmatimonadales bacterium
CGCCGCCCTGTCCGCCCAACAACAGCCTGAGCGCTACCCGCTCGATGACGACCCCGTCGCCATCTACAACCTCGTGGGCGCAGTCCGCGTGGAGGCCGGTGACGGCGCCGTGGTGGAGGTCACCCGGGCCGGCGCCGATGCCGCCAAGCTCCGGATCGCCCAGGGCGAGATCGACGGCCGCTCGACGATCCGGGTGATCTACCCCGGCGACCGGATCAGCACCGGCCGCGGCGACCGCAACTCGTCCACCGTCCGGGTCCGGGAGGACGGAACCTTTGGCGACCAGGGTGACGATGGGAGGGGCCACCACGGCCGGAGTCGCGACTGGGAAGAGGGCCGGAAGGTCACCATCGCTGGTGTGGCCGGCGGGCTGGACGCCCGGGCCGACCTGATCGTGCGGGTTCCGCGGGGCCACCGGGTCGCGGTCTACCTCGCGGTGGGCTCGGTCGCGGTGACCAACGTCGAGGGCGATCTCCGCTTGGACACCCAGGAGGCCGGCGTCACCGCCAGCGGGGTCAAGGGCACACTCGACATCGACGTGGGATCCGGCGCCGTCCGGGCCACCCAGATCGAGGGAGAGCTCGAGGTGGACACCGGCTCGGGGAGCGTGGAGGTGTCCCGGGTGCACGGCACCGCGCTCTCGATCGATACCGGCTCGGGTGACGTCACCGGCAGCGACCTGGACGTCGCCGGCCTGTCGGTGGACACGGGCTCAGGCGAGATCCGGCTCGGCGGGGTGGTCTCGCCCAAGCTGGCGTTGGAGACGGGCAGCGGCGGAGTGACGGCGGAGCTTCGGCGCGACGTCAGCTCGCTCCGGGTCGAGACCGGCTCCGGCGACATCGCGATTCACGCCCCCGCCTCGCTCGGCGCGGAGGTGGAGATCGAGACCTCCAGCGGCGACATCGAAACCGACTTTCCGCTGCAGGTGACCCGGCACGGCCGGGATCACATGGTAGGGACGATCGGCGACGGACAGGGAACTATCGCGATCGAGACCGGGTCGGGCGGGATCAAGCTCCTGAAAGGCTCGAACTGAGGCCCAGTGCGTCGGCGTAGCCGGCGCCCTGCGCCATCCGGTCGTACAGGGCGCTGAGGGTCTCCGGGGCGCCTGCAAGAAAGCGGCAGCGAGCGTCACCGCGGGACCGACATTCCACCTCCATGACCGCCACCAGCCCGTCGGACAGCCGGCCCAAGAAATCGGCCAGCAGCCCGCAGGTGAGATGGCAGGAGGGGAATTCGCCGCGGCCTTCGTCGGTGGCTTCGGCCCACTCGGTCGAGTCGAGCGCGAGGACCGCGCCGCCCAGGGTCTGGACCGAGAGGCCACCCCAGCCCTGCTCGGCGAAGAACTGCGACAGGGCCTCGTCCAGGAAGGCGGCGTCGAGGTCGGCAGGGCGCTCGACCCCGCGCGATGCCAGGAGCCACGCGGTGAACTCCCCGTACAGCTCCTCGCCGCCGGCGAAGCCGGCTTCCTGCAGATAGCTCGCGGCCTGGAGCCCGGTGTCGCGCTCGAGCGCGGCCCGGAGCTGGTGAAGGACTTTCCGCCCGAGGCGGAGGCCGTGACGGGGCGAGGCGGAGGGCTGAGCGCTCATCGGTGGACCGTTGGGAGTGGAAGTGCTCGAAGTTAGGCCGTGCGCCCGACGCGACGCAAGAGTTCCGCTTCGTCGATGGCCTCGACGCCAAGCGCTTTGGCCTTCTCGAGCTTCCCGCCCGCGTCATCGCCCGCCACTACGGCGTCCGTCTTCTTGCTGACGCTGCCGGCCACCCGCCCGCCCGCGCTCTCGACCAGCTCGGTGGCCTGGCCGCGCGACAGGGTGGGGAGGGTCCCGGTAAGCACGTAGGTCTGGCCCAGCAGCGGGCCGTCGGCCGAGGCGGCGCGCGGCTCGGTGAAATCGAGGCCGCTCGTCCTGAGCCGCTCGATCAGGTCCCGGTTGCGGGGCTCGGCGAAGAAGGCCGCCATTGCATGGGCGATCGCGCCGCCCACACCGGGCACGTCGTTGATCTGCTCGGGCGTGGCGCGCAGCAAGGCGTCCATGGTGCCGAACCGCCGGGCCAGCAGCTGGGCCACCGTCTTCCCGACATGCCGGATCCCCAGGCCGTAGAGGAGGGAGGAGAGCGGCCGCGCCTTGGAGGCGGCGATGGCCACCACCAGCTGCCCGGCCGACTGTTCGGCGAACCGGTCCAGCTCGACCAGCCGCTCGGCGGTGAGCCGGTAGAGGTCGGCCACGTCGGTGATGTAGCGCTGGTCGAGCAACTGGCGGACGCGTTCGTACCCGAGCCCGCGAATGTCCATCGCATCGCGAGAGGCGTAGTGGACCACGCCTTCGAGCACCCGGCCCGGGCACGAGGCGTTGGGGCAGTACCGCATGGCCTCGTCGGCGGGCCGCTCCACGGGCGTGCCGCACGCCGGGCAGGCGTCGGGCATCCGGAACGGGGCGCCCCGGGCGGCGGGATCGACCCCGTCGAGCACCGGCCGGACGACCTGGGGAATGACCTCCCCGGCGCGGATGACCTCGACCTGGTCGCCGGCGCGGATGTCCTTCTGGGCGATCAGGTCCTCGTTGTGCAGCGTCGCCGCGGTGATGGTGACGCCGGAGATCACCACCGGCGCCAGTACGGCGTAGGGGTTGAGCGCCCCGGTGCGACCCACGTTGATCCGGATCGCCTCCAGCCGCGTCACCGCCACCTCGGGCGCGAACTTCCGGGCGATGGCCCAGCGCGGCTCCCGACCGCCCACCACCCCCAGCTCACGATGCAGGTCCAGCCGGTCCACCTTGATCACCACGCCGTCGGCCTGGAAGGGCAGCCGGGGGATCTCCTCCTCCAGGTGGGTGATCGCGTCCTGGACCTCCGCCAGCGAATCGAACCGCCGCCGGTGCGGCTCGATCGGGAACCCCCACCGGGCCAGCTGGTCCAGCAGCTCCCAGTGGGTCGAGACGGTGAGGCTGCCCTCG
>JBBRGH010000436.1:0-2946 GCA_038240915.1 Gemmatimonadales bacterium
AGGTTGGCCAGCGTGAAGCTCTTGCCGATGCCGCCCTTGCCGTAGATGGCGATGATCTGGGTAGTCTTGGCCACCGGCTCGGTGGCGACGGGATCGGGCTCGACGGCGGCTTCGGCCCGGAGGGCCTCGGTCATCCTGGCGATCATGCGTGATGTCTCCAGTCGAGGATCATCTTCACACACCCCGGGTCGGTGAAGGCCGTGACGTAGGCTTCCGGGGCGGTGCGTGCGTCGGCGCGATGGGTGATGATGCCGTCGAGCGGCAGCCGGCCGCTGTTGGCCAGCTCCGTCACGGCCATCAGGTCGGCGACCCGCCACTCGGCGGCCACCCGGAGACGCATCTCGCGCAGGAAGGCGGGGGCGAACTGGAACTGCAGGGGCTCGTTGTAGAAGCCGGCCAGGACGATCTCGCCCTGGGAGGCCAGTCGGTCCACCAGCCGGTCGAGCAGGCCGGCGTCGCCACTCACATCGTAAATCGCGCGGTAGTCGCGCCGGGGATCGTCCTCGGGCGCGATGACCGCATAGCCGCGGGCACCGGTCCGCCGGAGCGGATTCTGCTCCCACACCGTCGGGGCCGGGGCGCCGAGGGCGAGGGTGAGCCGCGCCAGCAGTCGGCCCAGGGCGCCGTGACCGACGATCAGATCGGGCGCCGGTCCGTCGGAGCCCCAGGCCGCGTGGTGCGCCGTGGCGGCCAGCGCCAGCAGCACGCCCTGCTCGCCGAGCCGTTCGGCGAACGGGATGGCCCGGGCGCCGGGCACCACCAGGCGCGAGGCCGCTCCGCCGAACAGGCCTCGGGTGGTGCCGAAGCAGCGCGCCCCGGCCACGAACACCCGATGACCCACCGAGCGGTCGGCGTGCGGGCCGGCCCGGGTAATCCGGCCGACCGCCTCGTAGCCGGGCACCAGGGGATAGCCCATCCCCGGAAAGGCGGGCATCCGGCCCGACCAGAGGAGCCGCTCGGTGCCGGTGCTGATGCCGGTCCACTCCGTGTCCACCACGACGTCGTCGTCCCCGGGAGGGGATAGCTCGAGGGGCCGAAGCAGCAGCACCTCAGGCTCTTCCAGAACGACAGCGACAGTATCCACGAAGGTCTCGGCGAAGGCCGCGGGGGAGGGTGTCCGTACGCATCCGTAATGTTACGGTTACACATTTTTTTGTCAAGCAAGCCTTACACTCGCTCGGCGAGGACCAGGCCCGTCTGGATCGGGGTGCGGCTGGGGAGGGTGGAGATTCGGCCGAATCCGGCTGCCTTGAGAAGGGTGCCGTATTCGGCGGGGGTCCGGGCCCGGCCGCTGCCCATGGCCAGGAGGTAGAACCCGAAGTAGACCGGGCCGGTGGTCGGCGCCCCGGTCACCCCCGCCAGCGGCTCGGCGATCAGCAGCCGCCCGCCCGGCGGCAGGACGTCGCGGCAGGCCGTGAGCAGGCCCAGGGCCTCGGGGTCGTCGTGATCGTGAAGCACCCGGACCAGCGTGATGAGATCGGCGCCGAGCGGCAGGCGGTCCTGATGGAAGTCGCCGCCGTGAACCCGGACCCGGCCGGCCAGCCGCACCTCGGCCAGCCGTCGTTCGGCCCGTGAGGCCACCGCCGGCAGGTCGAACAGCATCAGGCCCAGCGCGGGCGCGCGCCGGGCGACCGCTTCGAGGAAGGCCCCTTCCCCGCCGCCGACGTCCAGCAACACCCGGTGGGCCGCGAGGGGATAGCGCTCCACCACCTCGTCGGCCACCAGCGCCACCGAGCGCGCCATCAGATCGGTGTAGGCCGCGATGGCCTCGGGCCCGACGCCGGCCGGCGAGGGTCGCCGGACGTAGGCCCAATATTCCTGCAGCCGCCCGGCCTGCTCGCCCCGGAGCAGGGCCAGCGGATCGATGAGGTCCTGGTACAGCAGCGCGTTGTGCTCGATCATCGCCGCCAGCGGGTCGTTCCCCACTAGCGGCGCGCCCAGGGCCCCCAGGCCCCACCGGCCCTCCGACCGCCGACCCACCAGCCGGAGCGCCTCCGCCGCCACCAGCAGCCGCTCGGTCGCCGCCACCGGCAGGGTAGTTCTCGCGGCCAGTGCGTCGAGACCGGCCGGTCCTTCGGCCAGGATGTCGAACAGCCGGACCCGCTGGCATGCAAGCAATGTCTGGGAGTAGACAAACCCGGCGCAGAGATCGAACAGTTCGCTGGCGCGCCGCCGGGCAATGAAGCGGGTGGGTGGAAAGCCGGCGGCCCAGCGCCGGAACTTCGCGCTCGCCAGCAGGTCGTCCCGGCGCGCGAGCAGCCGGTCCAGCAGGCTCATGGCCGCTGAAGCGCCAGCGCTTCACGCCGCCCGAGGCGGCCCGGCAGCGCCGCCCTGCCCAGGAACAGCGCCATGGCCGCCCCGCCGAGCAGCGCCGCGCCCACCAACCCGTGCTGGAGCGCGAGCGCCAGCGGGAAGAGGCCGTTGAGCGCATAGATGACGAGCGGCAGCCGTTCCTGCCGGAGCCCGGGCAGGTCCGGCCCGGCCGCCCGGATCATCGCAGCCGAGATGAGCAGGCCCGTCACCAGCCAGCCGAACCAGTTTACCAGCGGCATGCCGTAGTAGACCCCGCCCTGATGCCAGGACCAGAAGGGAAACACCGCGCTCATCGTCGGATCCATCAGGACGTCCCAGGCCAGCAGCCCCAGCGCCGCGATCACCGAAGTCCCGATCGGCCCGCGGTCGAACCGGAGGGCGATGCTGATCGAGGCGTACAGCATCAGGAACCAGCTCAGCGGAATCACCACCGGCACCAGGTCGAGCACCTTGATGCCCAGATGGCTGCCGTAGCCGTAGGGACCGAAGGGAACCCCAGTGGAGGTCCCCAGCAGCTCCATGCCGAGGCTGACGAGCACCACCGCGACCGCCGAGGCCGCGCCGCGGCGAACGCCCAGCACCGCCATGGTGCCGGCCAGGGCCGCCAGGAAACCGGTGACGATGTAGAGCGGT
>JBBRGH010000437.1:0-2940 GCA_038240915.1 Gemmatimonadales bacterium
CGTATGTCCAGGAGAACCGTCCGCTGGTGGACCGGGCCCTGATCGCGGCGGCCGTGCGGCTGGCCCGGGTGCTGAACGAGGCTCTGGCCGGCTATCGGCCGCCGGCCCGCGCCGGGCCAGCGCCGTGGAGCCTCAGCGACCTGGAGGCCGCGGGCCACGTGGGCCAGCGTGCGACGGTGGTCGGGACCGTCGTCACCGTGCATCGCTCGCGCGCCGGCACCGTCTACCTCAACTTCGGCGCGGACTATCCGCGCCAGACCTTCAGTGGAGCCGTCGTGAACGACACCTCGGGCTGGTCCCGGAACCTGGATTCGCTGGCCGGGAAGCGGGTGGGCGTGCGGGGCACCATCGTCCGCTACCGGGGGCAGCCGCGGATCGTGATCGAGCGGGCCGATCAGATCGTCGCGGCCCCGTGACCCAGGCCGCCGCCGCCGGGCGAGCCCGCGGCTACGACCGGTCGATCGTGGAGGGCCCGCTCGCCCGCGCGGTGTGGCGGCTGGCCTGGCCCACCATGCTGGTGAACATCATCGGCGGGCTCCAGAGCCTGGTGGACCAGGTGCTGGTGGGCCACATCGTCGGCTACACCGGCAACGCCGCCATCGGCGTGTCCAACCAGGTCTTCATCGCGGTGTTCATCTTCATCACCTCGCTCTTCATCGGGATGAGCGTGCTGGTGTCGCGCTTCGCCGGCGCGGGCGACGAGGAGCAGGTGAACCGCACGGTCTACCAGGCCTGCATCACCGCGGTCGGGCTGGCGGTGCTGGTGCTGGCCCCGGTGGGCTGGTTCGTCGCTCCCTCGCTGCTCCGGCTGGTCCACGCGGCGCCCGAGGTCCAGGCCCAGGCGCTCCCGTTCCTCCGGATCATGTTCCTCACCAGCAGCGGGATGCTGATCTTCTTCATGGTGGGCGGTGCGCTCCGCTCCGCCGGGGACGCCCGGACCCCGATGGTCCTGGGCTTCGTCCTCACCGGGCTCAACATCGCCTTCAACGTGGTGCTGATCCGGGGGCTGGGTCCGATCCCCCGGCTGGGCACCGCCGGCGCCGCGCTGGGCACGGCCATCGCCTCGGGCTTGGTGGCCGCCTACGCGGTGTTCCGGCTCTGGCGCGGTGGCTGGGTGGTGCGCTTCCCCCGGGGCCACGGCTACGGGCCCGACTGGACCATCATCCGGGAGTTGTTCCGCTTCGGCCTCCCCGCCGGGTTCCAGGGCATCGCCATGAACGTCGGCGGCGTGTTCCTGCTCGGCTTCGTCGGGTCGCTGGCCCAGAGCGCGCCGGCGCAGGCGGCGTACTCGGTGAGCTACACCCAGCTGTTCTCGTTCGTCACCTGGACCTCGATCGGGCTCATGGGCGCCGCGGCGGCCGTGGCGGGACAGAATCTTGGCGCGGGGCGGCCGGAGCGGACCCTGGTGGCGGTCCACATCGCGGCCCGGATCGGCGTCACCGGCGCGGCAATCGTGGGCCTCCTCTTCTTCTTCATCCCCCGGCAGCTGCTCGCCATCTTCGGGATCAACGACCCGGAAGTCGTCTCCATCGGCATCGGCCTGCTCCGGGTGCTCAGCGTCTCGGGCCTCTTCATCTCCGCCGCGCTCACCTACACCGGCGGCCTGCAGGGCACCGGCGACACCAAGAGCCCGCTCTACATCTCGATCGTCTCCCAGATCCTGCTCCCGCTCGGGATCTGCTTCGTGCTCCAGCAGGCCGGGACGCTGCGGCCGATCCACATCTGGCTGGCGATCCTGGTGGGGCACGTGACCCGGTTCGGACTGAGCTTCTGGCGCTTCCGGCAGGGGAAGTGGCGGGGGATCGCGGTGCGGGTGGCGCCCGACTCGACCATGTCCGGCGCGCGGGCACATCCGTGACAACATGTCTCTTGACCACACCTGCGGCAACAGATACGGTGAGCGATGCGCCGCCATGATCCGTTCCCGATCGTCCTCGCCGGGCTCGCCCTGCTCGCGGGCGGCGCGGCGGCGTGCTTCAGCGACCGGCCGCTCGTCGGGGCGCCCCCGCCGGGCGACGGCACGCCGGTCGCCGTGCGGAACTTCGCCTACGTCCCGCCCACCCTCACCGTGACCACCGGCACCGCCGTCACCTGGACCAACGAGGATGACGTGCCCCACACGGTCACGGCCGACGACGGCTCGGCCTTCGGCTCGGACATCTTCGGCCAGGGAGAGACCTTCAGCCTGACCGCGCCGGTGCCGGGCACCTACGCCTACCACTGCGCGGTGCACCCGTTCATGAAGGCGATGCTGGTGGTGACGACCCCGCCATGAACGGAACACCCGCGGCCGCGGCCGCCCTGCCCCGGCGCCTCGCGGTCGCGGCGCTGCTGCTGGGCGGCGTGGCGCCGGCCGCACGGGCGCAGGCAGTGGTGGACCGCACGCCCAACCTGGACGACGGCTGGACCGTGCGGCCCGGGGTGATCCAGTTCAACTTCCTCCACCGGTTCGAGGTCAGCCCGCCACCGGCCCGGAAGGTCACCAGCTTCCCCAACTTCCGACTGGCCACGGGGCTGCCCTACGGCTTCAATGTCGACCTCGACTACGCCACCAACTCGACCGTCTTCACCGGCATCTCCAACGAGTACCAGCTGGCGCTCCGCCGGCCGCTGCTGCGCCAGTCCGGCGGCGCGCCGCTCGATCTCACCGCCACCGCGGGCTACGCCTTCGCGCCGCAGAGCGTGGACGGCGAGCTGAGTCTGGCCCGGCGGTTCGGCCGGCTCCGGCTGCTCGGCACCGTGCGGGGCATGTCGTCGGGCTACGACGTGCAGCGCTCGCTCTGGGGGGTCGGGTCGGGCGCGGTGGTGCGGGTGACGAGCTGGCTCAGCCTGGCGGGCGACGTGTTCGGCCTGGTGGACGCGCCCGACGGTGCCGGGCTCGGCACCGCCTGGGGCGCCGGCGCACAGCTCCGGATTCCCTACAGCCCGCACAGCTTCTCG
>JBBRGH010000438.1:0-2928 GCA_038240915.1 Gemmatimonadales bacterium
CTCGGCGAGGTTCACGTGGGTCAGATCGGTGAAGGCCTTGACTCGTGCCCAGACGTCCGGGAGCGTGACGGTGTCGAAGCCGCGGATGCCGAACTGCTCGACCGCATAGGAGCCCATCGTGGCGCCGACCACCATGGCCCGGCGGATGTTGTCGTCGGAGACCGAGCCGGAGCGGGCCAGGTAGGCCATGAAGCCGCCGGCGAAGGCGTCGCCCGCGCCGGTGGGATCGAACACGGTCTCGAGCGGAAAGGCGGGCACGTAGAAGGTGCGGCTGGGCTCGATCAGGAGCGCGCCGTGCTCGCCCTGCTTGATCACCACCCGCTTGGGCCCGTGGGCCAGGATCCAGCGGCCGGCGCGATGGATGTTCCAGTCGCCGCTCAGCTCGCGGGCCTCGCCGTCGTTGACCATCAGCAGGTCCACCCGGCTCAGCAGCTCGAGCAGCTGGGGCTTCTTGCTCTGGATCCAGTAGTTCATCGTGTCGCACACCACCAGCTTGGGGCGGCGGACCTGGCCCAGCACGCCGAGCTGCAGCTCGGGGTCGATGTTGCCGAGGAAGAGGAACTCGGCCGAGCGGAAGGCCTCGGGCAGCTTGGGCTGGAAGTTGGCGAAGACGCCGAGCCGGGTCTCCAATGTCTCCCGGCTCTGGAGATCGTAGGAGTATTTGCCCTTCCAGCGGAAGCTCTCGCCGGCGGCGTGCTCGACGCCGCTCCAGTCGATGCCCCGGGGCGCCAGCCGCTCCAGCTCGGCCAGCGGATAGTCGCTGCCGACCACGCCCACCACCTGCACCGGATGGAGCAGGGAGCCGGCCACGCTGAAGTACACCGCCGAACCGCCCAACGCGTCGGCGGTCTCGCCGAAGGGCGTGAAGATCGAGTCGAGCGCAATGCTGCCGACGACGAGCAGGGTCATCCGGTCACATCCGGTCGGGGGCGGTGAGTCCGAGCAGGGCGAGGGCGTTGGCGAGCACGATCCGGGCGGCGCGGGCGAGCAGCAGCCGCGCCTGCTCGGTGGCCGGGCCCTCCGGCGCGCCGACTGCCCGGGTATGGTGGTACCACGAGTGGACCACGGTGGCGTACTCGTGGAGGAAGACGGTGATCCGGTGCGGCTCGCGCTCGCGGGCCGCCTTGTCCACCACCTCGGGGAAAGTCACCATCTTCTTCAGCAGCTCGGCGTCCTGCGGGGCGGGCAGCGCCGCGGGATCGAACGCGCCCTCCACGCTGTCCGGCGCGCGCTCGGCCGTGCGGAAGATGCCGCTCAGCCGGGCGTGCGCCATCTGGACGTAGAAGACCGGGTTCTCGTCGGTCTGCCGCTTGGCGAGGTCGAGGTCGAAATCGAGCGGGCTGGCACCCTTCCGCATCAGGAAGAAGTAGCGGGCCGCGTCCACCCCGACCTCCTCGTAGAGATCGCGCAGGGTGACGAACTCGCCGCTCCGCTTGGACATCTTCACCTCTTCCCCGCCGCGCACCACCTTGACCAGCTGCACCAGCGCCACGTCGAAGAACTCCGGCGGGTAGCCCAGCGCCTGAAGCACGGCGCGCATCCGGGGGATGTAGCCGTGGTGGTCGGCGCCCCACACGTCGATCACCCGGTCGAAGCCACGGTCGTGCTTGTCGATGTGATAGGCGATGTCGGGCACGAGATAGGTGAAGCTGCCGTCGCCCTTCCGGAGCACCCGGTCCTTGTCGTCGCCGAAGGCGGTGGTCCGGAGCCACAGGGCGCCGTCCGCCTCGAAGGTGAGCCCGCGCTCGGCCAGCAGGCGGAGGGCGCGCTCGACCCGGCCCGAGTCGTAGATAGCCTGCTCCGAGGACATGACGTCGAAGCGCACGCCGAACTCGGCCAGATCGCGATCCTGCTCGATCCGCTGCATCCGGAGCGCGATGGCCCGGCCGCGGCGCACGCCCTCAGCCTCGGGCAGCTCGGCGAAGGCTTCGCCCTCCTGCTCGAGCAGCTCGCGGGCGCTGTCCTTGAGGTATGCGCCGTGGTAGCCGCCCTCGGGAATCTCCGCCGCGTGGCCGACCTGCTCGCGGACCCGGGCCCAGAGGCTCTGCGCCAGGCGGTCGATCTGGACGCCGGCGTCGTTGATGTAGAACTCCCGGGTGACCCGGTGCCCGGTCCACTCGAGCAGGGCGGCGATGGCGTCGCCCAGGGCCGCGCCCCGGCCGTGGCCCACGTGGAGCGGGCCGGTCGGGTTGGCGGAGACGAACTCGACGTTGACGTCGAGGCTGGCGCCGCTGGTACTCCGGCCGTAGGCCGCGCCCTGCTCGAGGATGGCGCGGTGGGCCGAGACGAGCTGATCCTGGGACAGCCAGAAGTTGATGAAGCCGGGCCCGGCGATCTCGGTCCGGGCCACCAGCCCGGTGGAGAGCTCGAGCGCCTCGATCACCTTCTGGGCGGTCTGCCGGGGGTTGGCCCGCTCACGCTTGGCGAGGACCATGGCAAGGTTGGTGGCGAGGTCGCCGTGGCCGGCGTCGCGGGGCCGCTCGAGCACGAACTCCACACCGTCGGCGCCGAGCCGCGACGCCACCCTCGCGAGCTCGGCGCGAAGCGCGTCGCTCACTCGGAGGCGGCCTTTCCTTCGCGGCGGCCGGCGGAGGGCTTGGCGGATTTGGTGTCGGACTTGGTATCGGACTTGGACTCGCTCTTGCCCGCGGACTTGGCGTCCGGCTTGGCCGACTCGGATTTGGACGAGTCGGACTTGCTCTCGGCCGCCGGCTTCTCCGACTCGGCCTTGCGGGGGCCCTTGCCGTCCTTGCCGTAATCGGTGATGTAGAAGCCGCTGCCCTTGAACACGAGGGCGGCCCCGCCCGAGATCTGCCGGACGGCCGTCTTGCCGCAGGTCGGGCACTTGGCCCGCGGCTTGTCGGTCATCTTCTGGAATTTCTCGAAGTGGTGCCCCGAGGGACACTCGTACTCATAGGTCGGCATGGA
>JBBRGH010000439.1:0-2928 GCA_038240915.1 Gemmatimonadales bacterium
GGGACGATGTACCTCACCACCGCCGATCGGACCTACGCCGTGGATGCGGCCACCTGCGCTCTCCGCTGGCAGCACCGCTACGCCTACCGGCCCCATCCCGACTTCGATCTCAAGGTCAACCGCGGCGTGGCCTACGCCGCCGGACGGCTGTTCCGCGGCGCCAACGACGGACGGGTGTACGCCCTGGATGCCCGGACCGGGGCCGAGTTGTGGAACGTGGTGGCGGGCGACGTGAAGAAGGGCGAGACCTTTCCGGCGGCTCCGGTGGCCTGGGGCGGGCTGGTTTTCATCGGCAATGCCGGCGGCGACAACTTCGGCGTCACCGGCCGGATGATGGCGTTCGACGCCGCCACCGGCGGCCGGGTCTGGAGCTTCGAGCTGGTACCCGACGCGGGAGCGGCCGCCCGCACCTGGCCGCCGGGAACCGAAGTGGTGCCTCCGGGAGGGGGTGCCACCTGGACCTCGTACGCGCTCGACACCCTGGCCGGCAGCGTCTTCCTCGCCACCGGCAACGCGGCCCCGGATTTCCTGGACGAGGTCCGGCGCGGGGCCAACCTTCACACCTACTCGGTGGTGGAGCTCGATGCCCGGCTGGGCACCCTGAAGCACTCGCGCCAGCTGCTGGCAGGGGACGACCACGACTGGGACGTGTCGGCCGCGCCGGCACTGATCACCACGGCCGGCGGGCGCCGGCTCATCGCACAGGGCGGAAAGGACGGCCACCTCTACGCGATCGCCCGGGACGGCGGGGAGATCCGCTGGCGGACCCGGGTCACCACCATCGCCAATGCCGACGCGGCGCTGACCGCCGACGGCACCCGCTTCTGCCCCGGCGTGAACGGCGGGATCGAGTGGAACGGCCCGTCCTACTCGCGCGAGCTGGACGCGTTCTTCGTCAACGCGATCGACTGGTGCACCACGGTGAAGCTCGGGCCCGCCTCGAAGCTGAAGGGCAAGGACGCCCTGCCGTGGACCGGCTCCGCCGAGCTGCGGCACCCGTTCGGGGTCCAGGACAGCCTCGCCACCGGCTGGCTCACGGCCGTGGACGCAGAGTCCGGCGCGGTGCGGTGGCGGTACCACTCGCCGACGCCGCTGGTGGCGGGGGTGACTTCGACCGCCGGGGGCCTGGTCTTCACCGGCGATCTCCGGGGCGACGTGCTGGCCTTCGACGCCCGGACCGGCGCGGAACGCTGGCGCTATGGTACCGGGCTCCCGATCGGTGGCGGCGTCGTCACCTACCGGGCCGGGGGCCGCCAGTATCTGGCTGTGGCCGCGGGCATGCACGCGCCGGGCACCTGGAAGCTGCGGAGCGCGCCGGCGAAGGTGATCGTGTTCGCCCTACCCTAGCGCCGGCTGGCGTGGCCGCCGATCACACGGTCCTGGCCTTCCAGGTGCCGCGCCGGAACACCAGGGCGGCCGCGCCGGCCAGGAGCGAGAAGGCGGCCATGATCGCCCAGAAGACGACCGGAATCTCGAACACCCAGAAGCAACAGAAGTTGAGCCAGGTGGGCGTCCAGGTGTCGCCGGCGCCATTGAACGACTGGGTGAGGACCATGCCGTAGGCGTAGAAGGGGAAGCCCAGGGCCACGATGCGGAGGCAGCGCACGGCGTAGCCGGCGACGGTGGCATCGCTGGTAAAGGCCCGGAGCAGCAGCGGGGCCGCCAGCAGGAACACCACTCCGACGCCGGTGAGAAACACCGCGTTGTAACGGCCCGCCTGCCAGACCGCGGTCTCCGCCCGGTCGGGCTTCCTGGCACCGAGCCCCTGGCCGACCATGGTCGCCGCGGCATTGCTCAACCCCCACGAGGGGAGCAGCGCGAAGATGATCAGCCGCACCGCGATGGTGTAACCCGCCGTGACGCCGAGGCGGCGAGGCGGAGCGTCTGGCCCATGGCGCCGAGGTCGAGTGCCAGGTGGCGGCGGCCGGCGGGGACCCGGCCGCCGCGCCGGAACAGGCGAACGACGGCGTAGAGCGCGCCGATCGAGCGTCCGATGGTCGTGGCGATGGCGGCGCCGGTGACGCCCAGCTCGGGGAAGGGCCCGACGCCGAAGATCAGGAGCGGGCCGAGCACGATGTTGATGAGGTTGGCCAGCCACAGGACCCGCATGGCGATGGCGGCATCGCCCGCGCCGCGAAAGATGGCGTTGACCACGAAGAGCACGATGATCGCGGCCTCACCGCCCAGCATGATGGTGGCGTATCCGCGGCCGGTGGCGATCACCGATGGCGTGGCGCCCATCAGCGCCAGCAGCCGGGGCGCAAGCAACGCCCCCGTCGTTCCCAGCACGACCGAGACCATCACGGCCAGCAGCAGCGCCTGCACCGCCGCGCGGGCGGCGCCCTCGGCATCCTTCTCCCCGATCCGCCGCGCCACCGTGGCGGTGGCGCCGATGCCGAGGCCCATGGCCAGGGCGTAGACCAGGGTGAGGAGCGACTCGGTGAGGCCGACCGAGGCGACCGCGTCGGGACCGAGGTGGGACACCCAGAAGATGTCGGCCACGGCGAACACGCCCTCGAGCAGGACCTCGAGCCCCATCGGGACCGACAGCATCAGGATGGCTCGGCCGATCGGCCCTTCGGTGAAGTCGAAGTGCTGCTCGCCGCGGATCGCGGCCTTGACGACGGTCCAGAAGCTGATGGAGGCGGGGTCGGTCACGGGGCACTCGTGGCGAAAGGTCGGCCGGTAGTCGCGATGCCGCCAGTCGCTACGACGTGAGCCGCCACCGCGGCGCTTGCGCATCCAAACGGCGGCGGCAGAATTGGCGGCATGGCTCACACCGCCGCCCTTCTGCTCGCCCGGGCCGGACTCGCCGGCCTGCTGCTGATCCCGCTGGGGTTGCCGGTTCGCGGAGCGCTACAGCGGCTCTCGCCGGGCGGGATGGGGGGCCGTGCTCGGCCGGGCGACAGCGGTGAGCGTGAAGATGGG
>JBBRGH010000440.1:0-2900 GCA_038240915.1 Gemmatimonadales bacterium
GGAACCCGCGGGACATGCCGCGGCGCCGGCATCGGATTCGATGGCCGTGGCGGGCAGCGGATCGGCCGCCGCCGATTCCGGGGCCAGCCGCCCGGCGACCGCGGCCGCCACTCCCGCCGACTCCCACTACCTCAAGTACGACCCGGCGACGAAGACCGTGACCTTCGAGCTGGTGGCCGGGCCGTTCGCGTTCAACGGATTCACCAGCGGAGGCGGCACGCTGAGGGTGCCGCCCGGCAGCACCAACGTCTGGAACTTCCGGCAGAACGATGGGACACCGCACAGTGCCGAGATCGCGACCGGCACCGGGCCGGTGCCCAACTCAGGCGGCAACCCGGCGATTCCACGGGCCTACACCAACAAGGTGGTCGAGGGCTTGCCGCAGGGGGCAACTGACGTCATCCGGTTCACGGCGCCGGACAGCGGAACCTACCGGATCATCTGCGGCGTTCCGGGGCACGCGCTGAGCGGGATGTGGCTCTGGCTCAAGATCGACCCGGCGGCCAAGGCGCCCAGCTTCGGGGCGACGCCGAAGTAGATCAGGTGCTGGATGCCGGCGCGGCCTGCCCGGCCGCTTCCGCCTGTGCCCGCGCCGGCACCTCGAGGACCTTTCGAAGGAAGCGCCCGGTGTGGCTCTGGTCGCTCTCCGCCACTTCCTCCGGCGTGCCGGATGCCACCACCATTCCTCCCGCCTCACCACCCTCCGGCCCCAGGTCGATGATCCAGTCCGCCGTCTTGATGACGTCGAGATTGTGCTCGATCACCACCACGCTGTTGCCCTTGTCCACCAGCCGGTGCAGCACCTCCAGCAGCAGCCGGACGTCCTCGAAGTGGAGGCCGGTGGTGGGCTCGTCCAGGATGTAGAGGGTCCGGCCGGTGTCGCGCTTGGCCAGCTCGGTGGCGAGCTTCACCCGTTGCGCTTCGCCGCCGCTCAGGGTGGTGGCCGCCTGCCCCAGGTGGATGTAGCCGAGACCGACGTCGTTCAGCAGCTCCAGCTTCTCCGCAATCCGCCGCTGGTTGCTGAAGAAGTCCATCGCGTCGGCCACGGTGAGGTCGAGCACGTCGGCAATGCTCCGCCCCTTGTACCGCACCTCCAGCGTCTCCCGGTTGTACCGCCGGCCCTTGCACACCTCGCACGGCACGTAGACGTCGGGCAGGAAGTGCATCTCGATCTTGACCAGGCCGTCGCCCTGGCAGGCCTCGCAGCGCCCGCCCTTCACGTTGAACGAGAACCGGCCCGGCCCGTACCCCCGCATCTTGGCGTCGGGCAGCTGGGTGAAGAGCTCCCGGATGGGCGTGAACAGCCCGGTGTAGGTGGCGGGGTTGGACCGCGGCGTCCGCCCGATGGGGCTCTGATCGATGTCGATCACCTTGTCGATCCGGTCCAGCCCTTCGATCCGGGTGTGGGCGCCGGGCACGACCTTGGCCCGGTAGAAGTGGCGCGCCAGCGACTGGTACAGGATGTCGGTCACCAGGGTGGACTTGCCGGAGCCCGACACGCCGGTCACCGCCGTGAACACGCCCAGCGGGATGTCCACCGTCAGGTTGCGCAGGTTGTTGGCGCGGGCCCCGAGGATCCGGAGCCGGTGCTTCGGCTCGGCCTCGCGCCGGCCGGCCGGCACCGGAACCCGAAGCTCGTTCCGGAGGTAGCGCCCGGTGAGGGAGGTCGGGTGCTGGCGAACCTCCTCGAACGTGCCCTCGGCGATGACTTCGCCGCCGAACCGGCCGGCCCGGGGGCCGAGGTCGATCACGTGATCGGCGGCCGCGATGGTGTCGGCGTCGTGTTCGACCACGATGACGGTGTTGCCCAGATCCCGGAGGCCGCGCAGGGTGCCTAGCAGCCGTTCGTTGTCCCGCTGGTGCAGCCCGATGCTGGGCTCATCCAGGATGTAGAGCACTCCCACCAGTCGCGAGCCGATCTGGGTGGCGAGCCGGATCCGCTGGGTCTCCCCGCCCGACAGTGAAGTGGCCCCGCGTCCGAGCGTGAGGTAGTCGAGCCCGACGTCGCGCAGGAAGCGAAGCCGGTCGGTCACTTCCTTGAGGATCGGTCCGGCGATCTCGGCGTCCACAGCCAAGGCCCGGCCGTTGCCGGCCGCCGCGACCCGGTGGCCCCGGAGCGGGACGTTCTCGAAGAAGTCGATGGCCCGGCCCACCGGCAGGTCCACTACGTCGCCGATGCCGTGGCCGGCCACCAGCACCGCCAGGCTCTCCGCCTTGAGCCGCTTGCCGCCGCAAGTCTGGCACGGCTGCTCGATCATGAACTCCTCGAGCGAGGACCGCACCGCATCGCTGGAGGACTCGCGATAGCGCCGCTCGACGTTCCGGAGCACGCCCTCCCAGTCGCTCTCGTACTCGCCCTTGCCGCGGGCCCCGTCGGTCTGGAACTTGAAGCGGCCCGGGGCCCCGTGCAGCAGCGCCTGCTGGGCCGCGGCCGAGTGCTCGCCCCAAGGGGCGTTGAGATCGAACTTGAACGCTTTGGCCAGGGTGGGGAGCACGACTTTGCGCAGATAGCCGGTGGGCTCGCCCCAGGGCAGGACCACGCCTTCCAGAATCGAGATGCTGGCGTCCCCCAGCACGAGATCGGCGTTGACCTCCCGGCGGGTGCCGACGCCGTGGCAATCGGGGCAGGCCCCGAAGGGGGAGTTGAAGGAGAACTGGCGCGGCTCGAGCTCGGGCAGGGACAGGCCGCACACCGGGCAGGCGAACCGCTCGGAGAAGGTGACCGCCTCCCGCTCCGCCGGGGTCCGGCCGTAGCGCACCACCTCGACGATGCCGTCGGCCGTCTTGAGCGCCGTCTCGATCGAACAGAAATCGACCTCGCACAACCCGCGCTCGACCGTCGGCACGGTCACCGAGATCTACGACTACCTGCGGCTGCTGTGGGCCCGGGTCGGCATTCC
>JBBRGH010000441.1:0-2898 GCA_038240915.1 Gemmatimonadales bacterium
GATCTGGGGGAGGCGCGGCCGGTGATCCGGCGGCCGCGCGGACGCTAGCGGATCAGCCCGAGGAGAGACTCCGGAACAGCTGGGGCGCGCGCTCGGGCAGTGCGGGAAAGAGGGCCCGAAGCACCTCGGCGTAGGGTTCCAGCGATTCGCCGCGCTCCATGGCCGAGCGCATCGCCTGCATCGGGTGGGCCAGCAGCTTCGAGGCGATCCGCTCGGCCGCCCGGTCGGCCGCGTATTCCCCGGCCGCGAAGGCGATCTCCCGCCGGCAGAGCTCGGTCAGCACCTCCCGCAGCGGCTGGATCGCGTCCCGCGCCGACGAGGTCGAGAGCCAGACCCGGAGGCGGGTCAGCTCGTCCTCCACGATCCGCTCCGCGGCCGGCACCGCCCGGCGCCGCTCCGCCTCCGCCGTCGCCAGCGGCACGTGCAACGCGTCGAGATCCAGCAGCGTCACTCCCGGCAGGCCCGCCACCTCCGGCTCCACGTTCCGCGGCATCGACAGGTCGATCATCAGCAGCGGACGCTCCGCCGTGCCGGCCATCTCGCGGCAGAAGCGAAGCGAGGCCGCCCGCACGGGCGGACGATCGGCGCTGGTGGCCACCACGGCGACGTCGGCCAGGGCCATCTCCCGGTGCAGGCCGTCGAAGGCCGCGGCGCGGCCCCACAGCTCGGTGGCGAGATCCTCCGCCCGCTGGGGCGAACGGTTGACCATGACGACGTCTACCGCCCCGAGCTTGACCAGCTGCCGGGCGGCCGCTTCGCCCGTCTTGCCGCAGCCCACGATCAGGCAGCGCCGTCCGTCGAGCGGGCCGCACCGGCGGGCGGCCAGGGCGGCGGCCTCGCTCCCCACCGAGTTGCGCCGGGCGATCAGCCCGGTCTCGGTCTGCACCCGCTTGGCCGCGTGGAGCGCGGTGTCGAACAGGCGATGCAGGCCCGCGCCCACCGCCGCGGCTTCCACCGCCCGGCGGTAGGCCCGGCGCACCTGGCCGAGGATCTGCGCGTCCCCCAGCACCAGCGACTCGAGCCCGGCCGTGACCCGCATCAGGTGCCGGGCCACTTCCTCGCCCGTCCGGTGGGTGGCCGTGGCGATCAGCTCCTCGGCCCGGGCGTCGTGCGCCATCCAGCGACGGGCCAGCTCCGCCAGGGCGTGCGACACCGCCGCCGGCTCGTCCACGGAGGCCCAGCCATAGAGCTCGATCCGGTTGCAGGTCGAGACCAGGGCCAGCTCTTCCACCGGCACGCTGCGCGGCTCGCCGTAGAGCTGCGCCACCCGCGGCTCCGAGAGATGGAACCGTTCCCGGGTGCGCAGATCGGCGCGGTGGAAGTCGAGGGCCAGCGAGATCAGCATGGGTTCAGCGTTCCCCGAACGGCCGGTTCAACCGCACGATGGTCAGATTCAGCACGCCCGCGAAGGTGACCCAGGCCAGATACGGCAGGAGCAGGAGCGCGACCGACGGCGACGCCGCCCGAACGACGAGACCCATCGCAAGGATCGAGAGCCAGAGCGGCACGATCTCGAGCACCGACCGGTCGGGCCGGTGCTGGCGGAAGAAGAGCACGCTCCAGAGCACGTTGAGTCCGGCGTTCACCAGGTACACCAGCACCAGCAGCCGCCGGAATTCGGGCGACGGCGCGCGGCTCCAGGCCACGGCTCCCGCCAGCGCCCCCAGCAGGAAGATGACGGTCCAAGCCGGCCCGAACAGCCAGTCGGGAGGCTGCCAGGGCGGTTTCCGCAGGCCCCGGTACCAGGGGCCGAGCTCGGTCAGGAGCGCCCCGATACCCGCGGTCGTCACCGCCCACACGGTGGCGAGACCGATGCCCAGCGATGAAAGGTCCGCCGGCATCAGTGCGCCGCGTCATGCTCGTCCGCCGTCCGGGGAACGATCATCCGACCGAACGCGACCAGCAGCGTGAGTCCCGCCGGCATGAGCCCTGCCTCGGCGGCCAGCGTCCGCTCGGCCCGACGCAGCAGGACGTGACTCTGGCGGAGGGGATGGTGCCGGCGCGTGGCCCGGCCGGCCCGGCGGTCCTCCTCCCGGTCGGCGGCATCGTCGGCCAGCTGATAGGCCCAGCCCAGGTCGCGGCCAAACCGTCCCAGGGCCTCGCCGACGCGGGCCGAGGCACCGCCGGCCCGGGCGCCCGCGGCCAGCGCAAAGGCCGCGAGCGCGGTGGTTTTCTGCCGGTGGAGTCGGCGGGCCGCGCCCCGAGGCGGGCCGCCGGCCTCCAGCCGCAGGTCCACCGCCTGGCCCCCGCTCATGCCCGCGAGACCCACGGCGTGGCCCCAGGCGGTGCAGAGCCAGGGCGCGTTGTGGGGGGCGCGGGCCAGCAGCTCGGTCGCGCGGGCCAGAAGGCCGAGCGCGATCAGGATCGCCCCGCTCTGCCCCACCAGCCGGTGGGTGGCGGGACAGCCGCGGCGGAGCGCACCGTCGTCCATGCACGGGAGGTCGTCGAGCACCAGCGACGCGGTGTGGGTCAGCTCGACCGCCAGCGCGGCGTCGAGCGCGTCACCCGCATCCACCCCCGTGGCCCGCGCGCCCGCCAGCGTCAGCAATGGCCGCCAGCGGGAGCCGCCGGGCCCGCCGACGCCGACCGCCGCGCGCGCTGCCTGCCGAATGGTGCCCAGGGTGGGATTGAGGTCGGCCAAGGCCCGGCGGAGGCCGTCCTCGATGGCGGGAAGGTGCTTGCCGGCAAAGGCGCGGACCGCGTCGGCGGGCGAGATCTCTTCGGCCAGGGCGGCGGCCGGCGGCCGGCGGCGCGGCTGGGCGACGGCGGTCACGAAGCCCTCGCCAGGCCGGTCAGGTGGGCGATGTTCTTCACGAAGATGCGGAGATGGGTGAGAGGCTTGGCCCGGACCAGGCGCTTGTGCATGTACCCCTCGAAGGTGAGCGTCTGCACGTCGCG
>JBBRGH010000442.1:0-2896 GCA_038240915.1 Gemmatimonadales bacterium
GCCGCCCCCGGCCCGGGGAGACCCGGTCTCGAGGCGCAGAGGGTGACCCCGGTACCGGTGAGCACCGATCCGGCACCAGCGAGCACTGTCCCGGCGCCGATCCCGGCGGGCGCGATCGCGCCGGTCCCGCTCGATCAGCCCGGGATCGCCGCCACCCCCGAACCCGCCGGGGGTGGGTCGGTCGGCCAGGTCATCACCGTGATCGTCCCGCCCCACGACATCGGTTCGCCCACCACCACCACCACCACCACCACGACGACCAGCGTGCCCGGGCTGGGGGCCTCGGGAGGCGTCTCGTCAGGCGAGCGCGTTGTGGGGAGCAACGGCTCGACCAACGCCGGCGCGCGGGGTCCGATGGGTGCCGCGAGCGGCGCTTTCCTGCCCCCGACCGGCCTGGATCCGTCGACGCTGCGGTTGCTGGTGCTGGGGCTGATCCTGGTGGACCTCGGGTGGTTGTGCACGTCGCTGGCCCGGCGGCGCGCCCGGCGCCCGGCCACCAGACGAGCTGTGGACTGATCGTTCACCCGTCGTTCACTTGCTGTGCATGCATTCATCCAAACTTCCCCATCCGTTGGTTGTCGGCCGGGGCCCCGCCCATGACACTTGGCGGGTGGTCGGCCCCTGTGCCGTCCCGCGTCGCGCGTGATCCTCGCCGGCGGACCGACTTTGAGCAGCAGGAGCAGGTGGCACCAGGTGGCGAGTGCAGGACCGGATGGCGCAACGCCCGAGGCTGCGGGAGGGGCGGGTCCCCGCGTCCCCCGGCTGGTCCATCAGGAGCCCAGCCAGGCGGACAAGTGGTTCAACCGGATCACGTTCGTCGCCGGGCTCACGGTGCTCCTGCTCCTGACGCTCGTCGGCCTGTTCCTCCTGCTGCGCAGCCGCGGCGCGTTTCAGGTCATGGGGTGGGGCTTCTTCACCGAGTCCGACTGGCGCGTCGACACCAGCCCGCCCCAGATCGGCGTGCTCGGGTTACTGCTGGGCACGGTGCTCGTGGCCCTGGTCGCCGTCGCGCTGGCGATCCCCTTCGGCATCTGTGCCGCGCTGTTCATCACCGAGTACTCCTCGCCGAAGGGCCGCCGCTACCTCACGGCGCTGGTGGACCTGCTGGCCGCGATCCCGAGCCTCCTGTTCGGCCTGTGGGGCTTCCTCTACCTCTCCGAGCTCATCGTCCCCCTGTCTCAGTGGCTCACCTCGCACTTCGGCTGGATCCCCTTCTTCGCCACCGACCCCGGCGCCAAGTTCACCGGCTCGATCTTCATCGCCGGCATCGTGGTGTCGCTGATGACCCTGCCGATCATCGCCTCGGTGGTGCGTGAGGTGTTCGCCCAGACGCCGCCCGGCGAGAAGGAAGCAGCGCTGGCGCTGGGCAGCACGCGTTGGGGCATGATCCGCTCGGTCGTCCTGCCCTACGGCAAGGGCGGCATCATCGGCGGGAGCATGCTCGGCCTCGGCCGGGCGCTGGGCGAGACGATCGCCGTGGCGCTGCTCCTGCCCCAGATCCCCGAGGTCTCGGCCAAGATCCTCCAGAACGGCGGCGCCACGGTGTCGGGCTTCATCGCCCAGCGCGCCGGTGGCGATGAGTTCACGGTCTCGGGCCTGATGGCCGCCGGTCTCGTGCTCTTCCTCATCACGTTGGCCACGAACATGATGGCGTCGGTCGTCGTGTCCCGCAGCCGCTCGGGCGCGGGGGTGGACCTGTGACCCCGCCCCAGACGCTCGAACGGGACCGCACGAAGCCCACGCGGGGCGCCACCGTGACGCCGATCGCGCCGGGCCGCGTCCGGCTCCGACCCCGCGAGTTCACCCACGGCGTCCTCTCGAAGTTCGCCGGTTGCATGGTCAGCGCCATCTGCCTCTGCTGGCTCAGCTCGGCCCGCCTCACCGACGGGCTCGGGCTCTTCGGCTTCATCGTGTGCACGTACGTCGCCTTCGTGGTCCTCTTCGGCATCGTCACGGCGGACCGGCTCGGTCGGCTGGTCGCAACCGATCGGGTCGTGACGGTGATCGTCACCAGCGCGGCGGTCGTGCTGCTGATCCCCCTGGTCTGGCTCATCGGGTACATCGTCGTGCGAGGCGCCTCCGCGCTGCGGTTCAACTTCTTCTTCGAGGATCAGACCGGCATCACGCCGATCCTGCCGGCGACCGCCGGCGGTGGCGCCCACGCCATCGTCGGCACGATCCAGCAGGTGGGCATGGCGTTGCTGTGGTCCCTGCCCCTCGGCCTGGCGGCGGCGGTCTTCCTCAACGAGTCGCGCAGCAAGTGGCGCCGGCCGGTGCGGATCTTCGTCGACGCCATGAGCGGTCTGCCCTCGATCGTGGCCGGCCTGTTCATCTACGCGGTGCTGATCCTGCCGTACGCGCAGAGCTACACGATCTTCAGCTTCAACGGGTTCATGGCGAGCCTCGCCCTCGCCATGATCATGCTGCCCACCGTCACGCGCACGGTCGAGGTGGTGCTCCGCCTCGTGCCCGACGGCCTGCGCGAGGCCAGCCTGGCGCTGGGCGCCTCCCGGGCCCGCACGGTGTGGTCCGTCGTGTTCCCGACCGCTCGCACCGGCATGACCACGGCCGTGGTGCTCGGCATCGCCCGCATCGTCGGCGAGACCGCACCGCTGTTGTTCACCGCGTTCGGCTACGACCTGATGAACGCCAGCCCCACGAGCGGCGCGCAGGAGAGCCTGCCGCTGTTCGTCTACCGCAACATCCGCAAGCCCGACGTCAACGCCATCGACCGCGGCTTCGCGGGCGCCCTGGTGCTGATGATGATCGTGTTGATCCTGTTCGCCATCGCCCGCTTCGTCGGCCGGGACCGCGCCACGGGCAAGAACCGTCGCGCCACCCGGCGGTCTGTCGTCGCCTCGACCCCCACCCAGGAGAACCTCGCGTGACCGATCTC
>JBBRGH010000443.1:0-2892 GCA_038240915.1 Gemmatimonadales bacterium
CCGCCAGCGCCTCGTCGAGGTCGCCCGCCCGCACGATCGCGAGCACGGGGCCGAACACCTCTTCCTGCGCGATCCGCATGTCCGGCCGCACGTGGTCGATCACGGTCGGGCCGATCCAGAAGCCGCCTTCCCGCCCGGGCACGACGGCCCGGCGGCCATCCACCAGCACCTTCGCGCCGGCCTGCTCCGCTTCCGCGATCGCGCGCTCGATCCGCTCTCGCGCCTGGGGAGTGATCACCGGCCCCACGTCGCGACCAACGACCATCGTCCGGGCCTGCGCCGCCAGCCGGTCCACGATGTGGTCGGTGGCGGAGACTGCCACCATCACTGAGGCCGCCATGCAGCGCTGGCCGGTGCAGCCGCTCATGGCGGCGAGGACGCCGCCGGCCGCCATCTCCGGATCCGCGTCGGGCATCACGATGACGTGGTTCTTGGCGCCGCCCAATGCCTGCACGCGCTTGAGCGCGTGGCTTCCCCGCCGGTAGACCTCCTTGGCCACCGCCGTCGAGCCCACGAAGCTCACGGCTTCGATCCCGGGGTGGTCGAGGATCGCCTCGGCCGCCTCGCGGCCGCCGTGGACCACGTTGAAGACCCCGTCGGGGAGGCCCGCCTCCCGCAGCAGCTCGGCGATCCGGCCGGCGCTGAGCGGCACCTGCTCGGACGGCTTCATGATGAATACGTTGCCGAGGGCAATGGCGTTCGGCATCGACCAGTGCGGCACCATCGAGGGGAAGTTGAACGGATTGATCGAGGCTACCACGCCCAGCGGGTGGTGCTCCAGCCGGCACTCGACCCCTCGGCTCACCTCCATCACCTCGCCGACGGCGATCTGAGGCAGCGAGCAGGCGAACTCGGTCAGCTCGATCGCCTTGAGAATCTCGGCTTCGGCCTCGCTCCGGATCTTGCCGTGCTCCTCGGTGATCAGCGCACCCAGCTCGCTGAGGTGACGCTCGAGCAGGGTCTTGTAGCGGTAGAAGACCTGGACCCGTTCCTTGATCGGCGTAGCCGCCCAGGCGGGAAAGGCGCGCCGGGCCGCGGCCACGGCCAGATCCACCTCGGCGGGGCCGCCGAGCGGAACGCGGCTGATCACCGCCCCGGTAGAGGGGCTGAGCACGTCGAGCAGGCGTGGGCCCCCTCCCACCGCCTGGCCCCCGATCCAGTGGGAGGCATCGGGGTGCGCGCGGCCTGTCCCGCGATCCTCTGCGGGCGCGGCGATGGGAGTCTCGAGGGAGGTCACGGATGTCACCCCGACGGGGAGGGAAGGATCTGGAGGCGTCTGAGGGAGTCTGCCGGCCGGGCGGCCGAATGTCAATCCGGGGCGGCGGGCAGCGGTCGGAGCCCGGCCGCCAAGGGGCCATGACCGCTCGCGCCCGTGGGAATCGGCAGAACGACGCGCCCTCCATCGGGTCAGCCGTGGGTGAGCGAAGGGGGCGTGCCTCCCAGGCACGCCCCCTTCGGGTGGTGAGCCGACATCGGACCGGATACAAGTCCGGCCCGGATCCGATTGGGCGGCGCTACTTCCTCACCGCAAAGGTCTTGGCGTCGACAGAATCGCCGTTGAGGAGCAGCGTCACCAGATACGTCCCAGGGGCCCACCCCTTCTCCTGGGCCAGGTGGAACTCCTTGTTCCCCCGCTCGCTGGCCACGATCGGCTGGGTGGTGGAGTCCAGCGTCTTGCCGGTCTGGGCCAGCCACCGCGCCGCCAGCTGGGCATCGGCCGGAGCCCCTTGAATCCCCACCGAGAGATACACAGTATCGGCCGGGGCGAACTGGAACGTCGGTTCGGCGATCCGGTTCTCGGACCCGAGCCGCTTGCCGATCATGACGTTGGCCACCCGAAGCGCGCCGGTGGACGCCGCCCGGGCGGCTGAATCGGCCTGGCGCGCGGCCGAGTCGACCGCGGCCGTCTCGGTGCCCTGGTCGCGGCCGCCACCGCCGCAGGC
The DNA here is from genome assembly GCA_038240915.1 of Gemmatimonadales bacterium. GTDB lineage: Bacteria > Gemmatimonadota > Gemmatimonadetes > Gemmatimonadales > GWC2-71-9 > CAVVWJ01. The sequence goes on from JBBRGH010000443.1 coordinate 1,944, forward strand.
CACGAGGGCCACCGTCGCGATCGTGACCGGCAACAGCTTCGCTGCGACAGCCATGGTTTCGCCTCCCGGGAGGTTGGTGAAGAGGATCGAGAACAAAGTGCAGTGTCGTGCATGCGAGGCGAAAATGCCGTGATGGCAGTCACCCGCCCGCTCGCCACCCTCAGCGGCGCGCCGAGCCCATGCTCAGGAGACGGTTCCACAGGTCCGGCGGCACCGGCATGACGCTGAGCCGGGACATCCGGACCAGGGCGAACTCGGCGAAGACCGGATCGGCCTTGACGGCGGCCAGCGTGACCGGGTGGGCCAGCCGGTCGCCGGCCTCGAGGTCCACCACGGCCAGCTTGGGATCGCCGGCCTTGGGATCGGCGTAGGGATCGGAAACGACGCGGGCGAGGCCCACGATCGCCTTCTCGTCCCCGCTGTGATAAATCAGCACCTGGTCGCCCTTGGCCATGCCGCGAAGGTGCTTCAGGGCCAGCGCGTTGCTGACCCCATCCCAGACCGTCCGGCGATCGCTCACCAGACGGTCGAAGGGATAGGTATCGGTATCGGTCTTGAGCAGCCAGTGGTTGGGCACTACTTGATCTCGAAGTCCTTGCTCCCCGCCGGCACGCTATCCACCGAGATCTCCACCTTGTACTTCCCGACCGGCCACGGCTTCGGCTTGGAGATGTGGAACTCGGTGGCCGCCGGACCAGCAGGGGCGATGGCCTCGGACTGCTGCTTCACGACCTGGCCGTCCTGGACCGTCCATTTGGCTTCAAGGGTCTTGCTGGGCGCGGCGCCTTCGGTGGTAACCGAGACGTAGATCGTGTCGCGCCGGCCAAACGTGGTGCCCGGCGAGGTGACCTTCTTGTCGGCGTCGATGCACTTCCCGACCTCGATGCCCTGCACCGCGAATGCCGGGGGCGCAGGCTCCGGGGCGGGCGCGGCCGACTCTGCCGGGGGC
>JBBRGH010000444.1:0-2888 GCA_038240915.1 Gemmatimonadales bacterium
AGCGACGTCGATGTCGCGAGTGGCGGCCGCACCATCACCCGTCAGCCAGAAGGCCTCCGCGCGGGAGGGCCGCGTCTCGGCGATCAGGCCGGGAAGCTCGGCACCGTCGGCGCTGGCGATAGCTTCGTTCAGGTGCGGCCACGCCGCCTGGTCCCCTCGGCGCGCGAGGACACGGCCGACGACGAGAGCCGGGGTGATCCGGTTGTGCGGCGAGGCGCCGGTGGCGAGTACCGGCTGGCACACCGCGAGGGCCTCGTCCCACCGGCCAGTCTCCAGCAGCAACTCGCCGCGGGTGGCCAGCAGGCGAACGCCGAAGGTGGCGATGTCGTGCTCCTCGCAGAAGGCCGTTCCCTCACTCACGTAGCCGCCCGCCGCGGCGAATCGCTTGGAGGCGCACAGCATCAGCGCCAGATGCGCGTACACCCGGGCTGCCTGCTGGTGGACGCCGTCGTCCAGCGCGGCCCGCAGCGACTGCTGCAACGTGAGCTGCCAGTCTGCGCCGCTGGCCCGGGCGAAACAGGGCTCGGTGGCCAGGCCGTCGCTGATGACTCCACCGAACCCGAAAGTCGCCGCCATCGAACGGGCCTTGTCGGCGCCCGCGAGGCCAAGCTCGCGCTCGCCGCGGTGCATGTGGATGGCGGCGAGATGCGCGTATGCCCAGGCAAGTTCCGCGGTCTCACCGAGCGGCTCCAGTGTGCTGACCGCCTCCTCCGCGTACGTCAGCGACTCGCGGCCGCGGCACAGCCGCCACATCGTGCGGGACAGCGAACGGACGGTGTCACCCACCCGCAACGGTTCGCCTACTTCCCGCCACACCGCCAGTGCATGCTTCCCCGCGACCGCCGCCAGCTGCCAGCCGTCGATCAGCGACGCCTCCCAAGCCAGCCGGTCGTTGAGCTCAGCGACGACGGCCGGGTCGATGGCCGGGTCAGGGTCGCCGCCGTCCGCAAAGCGCAACGCGCGCTGGTATTGCCTGGCCGCCTCACGGTGCGAGCCGAGCTCGGCCGCCCGCTGGCCCGCCCGGGGAGCGAAGCGCAGCACCGCTTCCCGATCCTCCGCGCCCTCGGCGTGGAACGCGAGCCGCGCGTCATCCACGTTGGCCCTCTGGCGCAGCGCATGCAGCAGACCAGCGGAGATCGACGCCCGGCGGTGCGCCGGGATCTCACCTTCGACGGCCAGCCTGGTGATCTCGTGTCGGAACCGCAGAGAGGAGCCCTCACTGACCAGCACCCCGGATGCGACGAGTTCGTCGAGGTCGCTCGCGGATACTCCGCCGGCCGTGGCCAGCAGTCGGGACTCGACTCGGGCGCCGCCCAGGGCCGCCACCTCCACCGCTCTCCGCGCCGACGCCGACAGGGTGGCGACCCGAGAGAGCACGGCGTCCCGCGCTGACGCCGGAACCACCGGTGAACCGGCCTGCACGACCTCGGTGACGAAGAACGGGTTACCTCCGGTCAACCGATGCAGCTCGGCCGCGGCGATCCCGCTGTCAACGGCCAGCGTGCGGACTGCGTCCTCGGACAGCGGGCCGACGCTTACCCGGCGCACCGCTCGCTCGCCGGCGAGTGCACCCAACAGGACCCGCAGCTGATTATCCGGCGCCAACGCGTCATCCCGGTAGGTGACCACAAGCATCGCCCGGGCAGTACGGATCCGCCGGCCGAGGAAGCGCAACAGGTCCAGGGTGGATTCGTCGGCCCAGTGCACGTCTTCGATGGACAGCACGGTGAACGGATCCGGCTCGGAGAGCTGCCGGAGCAGCGCCGCGAACAGCTCGTCGCGGGGGGCACCCTGGCGGCAGGCCTCCAACAGCTCCCCGCCGAGCTGCTCGGCGATGTCGAACAGCGGGCCGAGAGGCCGCGGCGTGAAGAGCCCGTCGCAGGCGCCACACGCCCACCGCGCGTCGGCGGCCTCGAGCTGGAACTGTTCGAGCAGGGACGACTTGCCGACCCCTGCCTCCCCAGAGACCAACACGACCCGCCCGTCGCCGGCGCGCGCGTCGCGGGCGTACTCCATCAGCGCCGCCAGACTCTGGTCACGCTCGAGCAGCTGCATACCCTCACAGTCTCGCTAGCGGGTCGAGTACGCCACCCCCTGCTGCCCACCGATGTGCCGATCGAAGAGCCGGCCGAGCCGAATTGAAGGTCGGAACGTAGGTGACGCAACGGAAAAGTGGGTGCCCGACCCCGATTCGCCGCGCCGAAGATCACCCTAGGTTCGGCTTCATACAGCTACCAGCGAATCGACAAGGCAGGCCATGACACATTCCATGTTCACCGACGTGCTCGCCGAGACCCACCGCCACGACCTCCTCGCCGACGCCGCCCGCCAGCGCCTGAAACATGCTGTCCACGGCGGCGGCCGCCGGCGGACCGGCCTCCTCACCGCCGTGCGGCACGTGCTGGCGAGCGGTGTCGGCCGCAGCAGGGTGGTCGCCGGGGGACTAGGCGACGCCCAGGCCCAAAGCGGCGCCGGCTCGACCGCAGTGGAGGCTGCGGTCGTCTCCGGGAGGATTGGCCTCGAGAACCCCGGTCGCAGTCACCATCTGAAGGAAGTGACGTGCGCCGAGTACTGAGCGGACGGCTCAGGTTCCCGCCTTGGAGTCCTTCGGCGCCGCCCCCGTGACGCCATCCGACGCCCGCAAGGAGAGGCGGCGGCCGACTTCTTGACACCCCGACGTGCGACTCGGCGACGGACTCCGGGGGCTCACCCGCCGCCGGAGCGCTAGGCGGCAGGGACCGGAGGTGTGATGACTGCAGAGCCGGCTCTGAGGATGACCGACGACCTGGTCGGGCGCGACGCCGAGCTGGCGGTCCTGCTTGGCCTGCTCGAGGGGGAGGCCGGGCAGGTCGCGGTCGTCGCCGGGGATCCTGGTCTGGGTAAGACGC